>JAYTKJ010000707.1:0-4546 GCA_043730365.1 Acidobacteriota bacterium
TGCATCAATATTGTTTGATCCATACCTTACAATAAATGCTTTTTTGGCGCTCTGCAACCTCCCGCCGCCTCACTCCCCCAAAACGGTTAAGCACCCTAGCCGCTAAAGCCGCTTGCGCACAACGGTCCCGTAAATACATAATGTAAATATGGGCCAATGAACCACGTTTGGGACGGCAGAAAGAACCGGAGGAATCTCGCGTGCCACGGGATCGCGTTCGAGGATGCCATCGGGATTTTCGAAGGCCCCACTCTGGAGAAAGTGGATGACCGGTTTGACTATGGGGAGATTCGAGTCTACGCGATCGGCGTCGTTAACGGTCTCGAGGTCACGGTGATCTACACAGATGTTTCAGAGACCGAACGCCGAATCATTTCGGCATGGAGAGCAGAGCGACATGAAAGAGCAGCATTCTGGCAAAGCCTCGGCTAAAGGAGGCGCGACGGATTGGAACCGCTTGCGCTCTTTGAGCGACAAAGACATCCGGGGCGCTATCGAGGCAGATCCGGAAGCCCGTCCAACGGACGTGAACTTTTGGAAGAAGGCGAAAGTCACACTGCCGCGGCCTAAGCAGACGGTCACAATCCGGCTGGATGCGGACTTGCTCAACTGGCTGCGGCGCCAAAAAGGCTACCAAACCCGAATCAACGCGGTGCTGCGGACCTACATGGAAGCCCAGAAATCATGATGATCGCCGCCGCGCCTGAACGCGTGCGGGACGTGCACTTTACTGAGGACACGCTGGCCGTGGACTTGGCCGACGGTCGCACGATCATTGTTCCCTTGACCTGGTACCCCAGGCTGCTTGAAGCCACGAGGGCGCAGCGATCTCGCTGGAGACTCAGCGGCGCGGGCTACGGAATTCACTGGCCCGACATAGACGAGGACTTGAGCACCGATGGCCTGCTTGGCGGTTCGCCCCCTCACAAACCAAAAACGTAGAGCACGCGATCGGCAGCCAACGCCACATGCTGCCGCCCGTCGATCGCAAACGAAATTGGATTAGCCGTCACCGGCCCCCCGGAATGAAAATTCCAAAGCGCCTTGCCCGTGCGCGCGTCAAGCGCAAAGATGTTGCCCTCGTTCGACCCTGAGAAAACCAACCCGCCGCCGGTGGACATCACGCCGGCCCAAGGCGCCGAAAGCAGTCGATACTCCCACGCCAGTTTGCCCGTGGCTGGCTGCAGAGCCCGGATCGCGCCCCATTGCTGGTCATCCGGAATGCGCCGCTCGCCGCCGCCGGCAAAGAACGTTCCTGGTTTGAACTCAGCCTCGCGTTTGAAGTAAGTCGCGCCCACTTCGCGCGTCGCCACATACACCATGTCTGTCCGTGGACTGTAGGACGGGCTGAACCAGATCGTCGCGCCATTCAAGCTCGGCCAAACCAGGACGCCTTCCTCGGTCGGATCCATCCCGGGCACCAGGATCGGGCGTCCCTTGTCATCCAGGCCCTTGGCCCACGTTTGCTTGGCGTAAGATTGTCCGGCCAGGAACTCTCCATTGGTTCGATCGAGCGCGTAGTAAAACGCGTTGCGGTTGGGGTTCACCACCAGCTTCCTTAGACGACCGCGCACGAGCGTGTCCACCAGCATCGGCACGTGCGCCGAATCCCAGTCATGCGTGTCGTGCGGCGTGAACTGGAAATGCCAACGCAGTTTGCCCGAGTCTGCGTCCAGAGCCAGGAACGAGCAACTGTAAAGATTGTCACCCTTGCGCTGATCGCCGTTCCAATCAGGACCCGGGTTGCCGATGCCCCAATAGACGAGATTGAGATCCGGATCGTAGGCGCCAGTCACCCACGTCGATCCTGAGCCCGTCTTCCAACTATCGCCCGCCCAGCTTTCGTGGCCCGGTTCGCCGGGGCCGGGAATCGTGAAGAAGCGCCACAGCCGCCGGCCGGTATCGGAATCGTAGGCGTCGATGAAGCCGCGAATGCCCGCCTCGCCGCCGCTCACGCCCACCAGCACTTTGCCGCTGATCGCCAGCGGAGCCAGCGTCATGCTGTAGCCCGGCTTGTAGTCTTCCACCTTCGCCGTCCAACGTTCGCGGCCGGTCTTCAGATCCAGCGCCACCAAATAGCAGTCCAGCGTGGCGACGAAAAGCTTGTCGTCCAGGATGGCCGGGCCGCGATTGACGCGCCCGAAGCCGATCGATTGATAGTCGGCGGGAATGGGCCGCTCCCACGCCCACAACTCGCGCCCGGTGTGTATGTCGAGAGCCGCCGCCCGATTCGGCGAAGTCACATAAATGACGCCGTCGGCCACGATCGGAGAAACCTGATTGCGGCCGCCGGGAAACTGATAGGCCCATTTGACCTTGAGTCCGCCTACGTTGGCGGGCGTCAATTCGGTGAGCGGCGAAAAGCGATGTCCCTGTAGATTGCCCGAATAGGTGAGCCAGTTGCCCGGTTCTTTGGCCGCCTCGCGAATCCGTTCATACGGGACTTGGGCAGGCGCCAGAGCAGCCGCCATCAATCCGATGAGTAGCTTCATTCGTTCCCCCGCAGGCTGGCCAGATATGCCACCAGATTGTCGATATCGGCAGGCGGCGATTTGTCGAAAGCCGGCATCGGGCTTTGGCCGGTGAGGCGCGTCACCTTGCGCAGCGAGTTCTTGGCGAAGCTCCGAAAATTGCCAGCGGCGGTGACGATCTGCAACGTGAACAGATCTTCGTTGGCCTTGACGCCGCGAATCGTGCGGCCACCGGCGTCGACAACTTCCACCAGCAGGAATCCATCCGGCACGTAGGCGGCGGGGCTGGTCAGCGCCTCACGCAAGTGCCGTGCGTTGCGGCGAGTGCCGATCGCACTCAACTCAGGCCCCGTGCCGCCGCCAATGCCGTTGACGATATGACAGCCGCCGCATCCTTGCTGCGAGTAGAGCGCCTTGCCGCGGACCGCATCACCGGGGATCTCTTCAATGGCCAACTTGCCGAGCGAGCGAACGTAGCCTGCCACACTTGCTACTTCGCGAATGGAAAGCTGCCACGCGCCCGGCATCTCCGGAGGCAGTCCGTCGGCGATCGCCTTGCGTAGAGCCTCGTCATCAGGCGCCTTCTTGAGTTTGGGCCGCCGCAGCGAAGGGCCACGTCCACCGGATCCGTCGGGGCTGTGGCACAGCGCGCATTGCGAATCGAAGATGCGCCTACCGATCGCCAAGTCAACTACGGCGTCGTGCGCCCCTTGCGCGAGCAACGGCAAAGTAGCGAGGCAAGTGGTCAGGAAAATGAAGCGCCACACACCGGACAATATAGCAAGGTGCGGCTGGAACTACTTCTCGGCCGGCAGAGTATCCGGCGCACGGCTAACGCGGCCGGCCATTGCCTCTACCACGTCGATCTCATTCGCCTTGATCGTCTGGCCCGTCACGCGCTCCAACTCGACTCTGGACTTGGCATACGCAGCCAGCGCGGCGACCACGTTCGATTGCGCCTGCGCCAAATCTCGCTGGTATTGAATCACGAAGTACACCGTCGAAGCTCCGAGCGCGTACTTCTTCTGTTCGGCATCCAGGGTCTGCTCCTGCAGAGTTTGCTCTTTCAACGCCGTCTCATATCGCGCGCGCGCCTGCCGCAGCGCAATCATCGCGTTCGAAATATCCACGCGTAGTTGATTGAGGTTGCGCTGTTCGTTCAACTCCTGCTGGCGCAGGTTGAGCGAATCAATAATCATGTCGGCCTGCGCGGACCGGTTCCGCAGCGGCACGTTCAACGTGAAGCCGAAAGAATAGTCGGGGAAGTTGCGCCGGAACAATTGCGAAAGCGTCGTACCGAAGCCGCCAACAAAATAGGGGTCCACGTTGCGCGGCAACGGCCGGCCGCGCAGCAAAAGATCGTTCACATTGCCGGCCAACGCGTTGTTCTGCAGGTTGCCTTGCAAGTCCAAGGAAGGCAGCAATTGACTGCGGCTGCCTTGCAGTCCGATCTTGGTGTTCTGGATATTGATTTTGGTTTGCTGCAGATCGGGCCGGTCTTCGAGCGCCTGACCGTAGAGATCCTGCAGCGGAATCGCCGCCTCGACATCGGGTACGCGGATCCGGTCCGTCGGCACGATGCGGGAATCGGCTAGCGCAGGACTAGCCACGCCCGTGCGGCTCAGTGCGTTCTTAATTATCACTTCCTGCTGCAACAGCACGGTCTCACTCGTCAGTAATTCCTGTTGACGCCGCGCCACCTGCGCTTCGGCGCTCACAATCTCGATGGGCGCCAGTGTGCCGATCTCCACCTGCTTGCGGTTGTCGGAAGTCAGTTTCTCGGCCAGGCTCAGCGCCTGCTGCTTCACCTTGACGTCTTCGTTGTAGCTCACCAGATCCCAGTACAAATTAGTGATCGCCGCGATGGTGGTGATCAACTGCGCCCGGAACTGGAGATCGGTGACCTTGAGGTTGTTCTTCTGAATGCGAATGTTGCGGTTGTTAACCGCCTTGCCGAAACCCTGCAGCAAGCGCTGCGAGACCTGTAGTTGGAAATTGGCCGTCTTGGACGGATTGATATCCGACAGCGGATTGTTGCCGGTCAGGTTCGTGTTGTTCCAGCCGAAGCTGGTGGT
>JAYTKJ010000708.1:0-14387 GCA_043730365.1 Acidobacteriota bacterium
AGAACTATAGCATAATCATCCACCGCCACTCTCGCTTGCCGGTGGGCTCCACAGCTTTGTCTTAGTTGGTCTTCACGATGCGAAACGGCCTGAAACGCCCGACCGGGAGAAGGGCTTTATGCCGTCATTCTGCGTCTCGGTTGGTATGTTATTGTTGGGTGATTTCTAAGCGCTATTGTACAGGCCCGCGCGCCTCGCGCCTCATCGCCAAAGCGCGGCGTATTTCCTGCGGTACTTGAGATCACTCTCCGTCTCAATCAGCGCTAAGGATTTCTGCCGGATCTTCTCGTCTTTCACCACATCATAGAGCCGGCGCAGGCCTTCCAGAATGTCGTAGCGGATCAACGTGCAGTTCTTCTCGGCGATGCACTCGGCGAATCGGCGGGCGAGGCCATCCACCAACTTCTTCTGCTGCTTCTTCCCCGCCGTGCCGATTCGCCAAAGCGCTTGCAGGCAATGCCGCGCCGTTACGAACTTCTCGTCTTTCGTCACGGCGAGGAGTTTGTCAAGATCGCGCAGGATCCGGCCTTCGGGGTCGCTCAGGGCGAGGTGGCAGAGAAGCTGCGCCGCGATCGATCGCTTGCGGTTGTCCGTATCGCGCAACGCTTGGACCAACTCTTCCCATACTTGGTACGCCCAATCCACAGGCTTCGCGGTCTCTTCCAGCAGGAAGGAATACGCGGCCCCTTGCACCTCACGATTCGTCGAATGGATGTTATCGAAATGGCCGCGAATGATCTTGTCCATCGCAGGTCTCCTCTGCAGTAACTGAATTGTAGCTTCGTTTGAGCCGGGGAATTCGGAGCCGGGAAACAGGTGCGCATATTCGAGCGGAGTGCAGTCCACTACTTCATCCGGCCGTTCATAGTGTCCGGGAAGTTTGGCGCGCACGGATAGGTCTGCGCCGCGGTCGAGCAGCAGTTGAGTCATCGGCAAGCCGCGATCGTCAAACTGGGTCACCGAGTGGAAGATGGGCGTCTGTCCGCCGACGGCCGGCGCATTGACCGGCGCGCCGCGATCGAGCAAGAGCCGGGCCGCGTTCAAGCTTCCATACTCGGCGGCCACGTGCAGCAGCGTCGCTCCCTGGAGCAGCAGGCGGCGCCCGCCGGTGCTACCGCAATCGAGTTCCGGAAAGCGTCGATTGATCAGGCCGGGGTCGGCATCCAGGTGCGCCGCTAATCCACCGGCGCGGTCGAGCAGCGTGTCCAGCACGCCAGGCAAATCGTATCGCGAAGCACAGCCTGCCTTGACGAGCAGGTCCACACAGGCCTCGAATTGCGGCGAGCGCACATAGGTTCCAATCAGGTAGTCCAGAGCCGTGGTCTTGGCGCAGTTGGGATCAGCGCCGTGCCGCAAGAGCCACTCGAGCGCGGCCGGGTCAACGGTCTCACACGGCGCGAAGATAATTGGGAAATCGCCGTTCCACGCCGCATTGACATCGGCGCCGCGGGCAACCAGCAGTTCCATCATCGGGATTCGCTCGCCATTCAGCGCCGCGCGCATCAATGGTCCATCGCCGCCTTGATGAACGTCCGAGCCGTGCTCGATCATCCACTGCGCCATGGCGAGCCTCACCGGCGCGGGCGGCCCCCCCGGGATCCGGCATTCGGCCACCCACGTTAGCGGCCCGTTCTTGGCGTAACCCATGGGAGCCCGGTGCAACTCGGGGTTGCGAGTCATGAGGGCCTTGACGCGATCAAGATCATTCGCGTCGATCGCCTGCTTGAGTTGCCCGGCTTGTTCAAGCGAGTCGACGTGTGCCTTGAGCTTAGGCCAGCTGGGAAAACCGTAGAGCCGGGCGACCTTGAACTGTGCGTCGGCAAGGGACTTGGCTCCGCTGGATTTGAGCAGGTCCTTAGCCTGATCTTTCAGATGGCGGAGGTTTGGGTGTTCAGGCAGCGCGCGTGGCGCGGAAGGGGAATCGTGGTTCGACATAGCGAACTCCTTTCATCGAATGCCCGTTGTCCGCAGGCCGGGCCGAAAGAAGTTGCGCGAGTTATCGTTGCAATCGGGGTGGGCTTCTACCCTTTCCGCGGACCGGATGCGTCCCTTACGCTCTCTGCAGTTTACCACCGCAAATTGAGCGCCGGGGCGACAGCCAGTCGCGTTAATCAATCACTTGCGGTCGTAGAGAGACGCGCAATCTTCCAGCCGGCTCTTGCCGTTATCATTCACGGCAAACTTGGACTTCCGCTGGCCACCCCACAGCGCTCCGCCAGCATAGACGCCATCCTTGCGCAGGCAGTAGAAATTGATATCGAACTGAGCGAGGCGCTTGAGATCATCGCCGTAGTTACGCGAGATGCGCTTGAGACAATCAAGCACGGCTTCGCGCGGCGCCATGCCGTGACGCATGTTCTCCACCACCGTATGTGCGCCGGCCACGCGAATGTTTTCCTCGCCGCGCCCGGTGGAACCTGCGGCGCCGACATCCGGGTCGACAAACAGCCCCGCGCCGATGATGGGCGAATCACCCACGCGGCCGGGAATCTTCCAGGAGAGGCCGCTGGTCGTGGTCACGCCAGAGATCTCGCCTTTGGCGTTGAGCCCAAGACAATTGATGGTGCCGGTGACGGGGTGCGCCGCCCGATCCCAGGCGTAGGCGAGCATCTCATCGGTCGCCTCCGGGAAGGCGGCCTTGAGTGACGCCGCCATTTTCGCGGGCGGGGCGTCCAAGCCATCCGTCCAGTTGTTTCGGCCGCCCGCATCGCGTTGCGACTGTTTCCAGGTGAGCCAAGCCAGTCGCGATTTTTCGGTGAGCAGGTTTTCCTCGCGGAAGCCATAGGCTTTGGCAAAGCGCAAAGCGCCCTCGGCCACCAGCATGACGTGGTCGGTCTGCTCCATCACCAGCTTGGCCAGCTTGGATGGGTACTTGATGTTGCGCACGCTTGCCACCGAGCCGGCCCGCCGCGTGGGACCGTGCATCACGCTCGCATCGAGTTCCACCACGCCTTCTTCGTTAGGTAGTCCGCCGTAGCCCACCGAATCGTCCTCGGGGTCTTCCTCGTTGATGTTGACTCCGGCGATGACGGCGTCGAGCGTGTCGGTGCCGGACTTCATCAGCTCCACCGCTCGCGCCGTGGCGCGCAATCCGTTGCCGCTCGAGATCGCGATTGTCTTGGGCGTTCCTTGCGCCTGCGCCTGCGCCGCCGCTGCCATGGCCGCCGATCCCACCATCCACTCGCGTCGATTGAACATATATGAACCCACTATACTTAAGTTCGATATGCGCAGGGTGTTGATTGTCGTGGCGATTCTGTTGGCCGCATCCGGTTGGACGCTCGGCCAGAAGGAGCGGCGACCGAGCGCGGGGAGCAAGGACAAGAACAAACCGCCGGACCTCGAAATCGTCGAACTCAGGATCCACCGCGGCGAAAAAGTCATTACTGTGGATGGACGTGTGCGGAACATCTCCTCCAAGCCCATGAAGGGCGTAGTGCTCTTCCTGGAGTTTCTCGAATCAGACCACAAGATGATCAGCCGCATGATTGCCGAAGTGACCAAGGACCCGATTGCGCCGGGCGAAGATGAATCGTTCGAAACGCAAACCTCCGATCAATCGCGGGCCGTAGCGGTGCATGTAGACGCCGAAGACGTCGACGGGCGTTACTTCAAAGTGGATAAGCCCGGACCTCACCAGATCGAGTAGAAAGCTATCCCAGTAACCCCACGCGGGCACGAGCGCCGGACGCGCCGGGAAAGACACGATCCAGGTCCGCAACGCCCAGATGCGTCGAGACCAATTCGCCCAGCACCGAACGAAAATCGGTGGTGACGGCCAAGTCCCGCTCCTCGTAGAGTTGTTCCTGCTCTAGCCCGGGCCACTTGCCGTGCACCAAGCCACCTTTCAGCGACGCACTGCCACTGTTCACAAACATCGCGTTCGCATGTCCGTGATCGGTGCCGCCGTTGCCATTCTCCCGGGCCGTGCGGCCGAACTCCGACATGGTGACCAGCATGACGTCCTCAAAACGGTCACCCAGGTCCGTGCAAAAAGCACCGATCGAGCCCGCCAGATCGGCCAGCAGACCCGGCAGACGTTGGGACTCGGCCGTGTGCGTATCCCAGCCGCCCTGTTCGGCGAACGCCACCTCAACGCCCACGTCCGCCTTGATGAGGCGCGCAATCTGCTGGAGGCTGCGGCCAAGGTTCGAACCCGGATACGAAGCGCCCGCTGCCGGTGAATACGGCGCGCGATCGATGGCCTCGACCAACTTCATCGCCTCAAAGGCGTCGCGGCCCGGCGTGACTAGCCCGGCATCGCGCGTGCCTGCGTACATAGATTTAAGCGCATCCTTCGATTGCGCTTCACGCAGCTTGAAATCGTGAATGCTGTTGATGGCGACGGCCGAGTTGGCGCCGCGCACCGTGCGCGCCAGACGTGGGCCCATTGAGATGGCGCGAAGCGGATTGGTCTGTGCGCCGGCGTCAGCAGGCAACGCGCGGTTGAGCCATCCGTCGCGCGTGGACTTGCGGCCCGGCGTGCCGGATTCCATATAGTCCTGTGCGTCAAAGTGCGAGCGAGTTGGATCGGGCGAACCCGCCGCGTGGATAACGGCGAGCTGGTTGCGCTTCCACAGCGAGTGGAGCGGCGCAAGCGAAGGATGTAGGGCGAAGCTGCCGTTGAGATCCAACGCCCCGCCCTCTTTGCCCGGGGCCGGAATCGCTATCGACGGGCGCATCTCGTAGTAACGCTTGTCGTTGAACGGAATCACGGCGTTCAGTCCGTCCATGGCGCCGCGCTGGAACAGGGCCACCAGCACTTTGCGCCGGCTGCCGGAACCGGATGAAGCCGCGCGGGCCAGCCAGGCCGGAGCCAGGCCCACACCCGCCATCGCGAACGCGGACGCGCGCAGGAAAATACGGCGATTGATAGTCATGACGGTTACCTCCGTTGGAATTCAGGCGAGCCGATCGCCAAACCCGCGATGAGTTCCGGCGTCGGGGCGCGGCCTTCGAGGCGCTTGTCGATGTCGGCGCGCAACGCCGCAGACGGCGCGTAGCGGGAGGCATCCACCTTGGAGCCCGGTAATTCATTGGCGGCCAGCGCGTTGGCGACGTTCATGCGGCCCACGAGGCCCGCCGTGTTGGTCCACTCGTCCGCCGTGTTGTAGTAGCCGGTGGGCTCTTCCTTGCGATAGAGCGGTTGACCGAGCTCGTCGATCCTGGCCGAGAGCGGCTTGGCGTTGGTGACATCGGCGTCCAGCGCTCGGGCGGCGCTCACCACCATCTCAAATGGCGATTTGAGCTTGGACCGATACGCGCCCTCGGAGAAAAACTCCGGCGACGCGATCATGGTCTTCATCACCTCCCGCAAGTCTCCCTGCGTCTTGGTGAACGTGGCGGCCATGCGGTCTACCAGCGCCTGCGGCGGTTGATCGGCCACAAAACGCTGCGCGAGTTTACGCGAGATAAAGCGCGCCGTAGCTGGGTGCCTGGCCAGGATATTGATGACAGCGAGGCCGTCTTCTTCCCCATGCCCGGCTGGGATCCGGTGGCCGAGCACGGTCTTTTCCGTCTGGTCATGCAGCATTGGCGCGAAGAAGTAACTGGCGCCCTGCCGCGGGTTGCGAAGCGTCCAGCCGGTAAAGCACCGCGCCACTTCCACCACGTCCCGCTGCGTGTAGCCGCCGTCCACCCCCAGCGTGTGCAGCTCCATCAATTCACGCGCGTAGTTTTCATTGAGTCCCCGCGCACGCTTGGCCAATTGCTTGCCCCCGGCGCGCCGGCGCGTAATCGCTTCCATCGCCTTCGGGTCCACCGATTGCCAGTTGTCGAGATAGTACAGCATCGCCGGATGCTTGGCCGTCGCCAGCAGCATATCTTCAAAGCGGCCCAGCACGTAAGGGCGAATCGCATCACGCTCATACGAAGTAACCATCAGCCGCTCCGGCCCTTTGTTCAGGTAGACATTGAAGTGATTGAACCAGAAATCCACTAACACTTCTTCAAGCTGCCGATCCGAGTAGAGGGCGCGATAGATTTTGGCTTCGACAAGATCGGCCCCCACGATGGCGCCCGGGCGGCCGGTCCGTTTGGCCGGCGGCTCGATGTCTTTTTTCTTGCCTTTTTTTGCGGCGGTGCGGAGCGGGTATTGCTCGGCTAGCTGGGCCGTGGTGAGGTTGATAGTTTGCAGGGGCGCGAGCCGTTCGGCGAGCAGCGGATTGACCGCGACCCGCTCCGGATGCAACTGCTCGTCGATCCACCGGTTCAACCCCAGCTTGCGAACCCGCTCCACATCACCTGGCCGCGCGCCGAACGCCAAACGGTTCAGCGCGTGCTCGGGACGCAGGTCCGTGGAGAGCCTGCGGTCAAACGCCGGGTCAGCCGTGCCGCCCGTCAATAGCAGAACGGGCAGTGCCAGTAGCCTTAATGGTCTAAACAGATTCTCCAGGGACATGATCTTGACCTCTTCACTTAGCCTGAACACCAGGCGAAGCGAAGAAGTTCCGGCAGATCAGATCTGGCTCGACGGTCGAATTCTCTTCAGTAGCGCGGCGAGAACCTCACCATCGGAAAGGCCCTCATACCTGCGTTGACGAACCAGTGCCAGCACGGCTTCAACGGCCTCAAGATGCGACTCGCGCACGATCGCGGACAAAAGAGCCGGTAAGGCCTGAATCGACGCCAGATCTGGCGCCAACAAACTTACTTCGCCGCTTTGAACCATGGAGGCTAGCCGTACCGCGGCGTCCGGGTCGATCCCTTCCAACATGGACAGATCAAGAACGGGGGGCGAGACTTCGCCATATTGAGCCGCCTGAATGGAGGCCTCGACGTAAGGTAAAGATCGCACCGTTAGCGGTCCGGTGGCCAAAACGTACCACGGGGCATTGATGAGCGGCGTACTGATAATAAACATGCGTTCTCCTGGTAGGGTGAACGAGGCTTTGGGGGCGAACCGTATCTCAAGTGTAGAGTTCTTAATTGGGAAGGGCTATCGGTATCTGGCGCGATCTGGTGTAGGACAAACACCATCACGGTGGGCCTGTAGTCAGCAGCGCTACAATGAACCTCGTTCGCCTCCAAATCAATGCCGCTCCCCGACTCCGCCACCGATTTCCTGCTCCGGCAAGCCGAGCGCGTCCGCCGGCTCTCCAGGCCCCAACGTATTGTCTTTCCCGAAGGCGGGGACGCGCGGGTGCAGGAGGCTGCCCAACGGCTCGAAGCCGGCAAGCTGGTGCAACCGATTCTGGTCACAGCAGAGAGCGCCAAGACCGACCCGCGTCTGCCCAAGTACACCGCGCTGCTGCTGGAGCGGCGGCGGGCCAAAGGCATGACGCAAGCCGAAGCCGCGCACCTGGCTGCGCAGCCGCTCTACTTCAGTTGCCTGATGGTGGCCTCCGGCGATGCCGACGGCTTCGTGGGCGGCGCCGCCAATTCCACGGCCGACACGGTGCGCGCGGCGCTCCATGCGATCGGCGCGCAGCCCAAAGTCACCACCGTATCCACGTTCATGTTGCTCTGCGTGCACAACCGCTCGTTCGGCTATCAGGGTGTGCTCACGATTGCCGACCCGGCCATGGTGGTAGAACCCACTCCCGTTGAACTGGCCGACATCACGATTGCCACGGCGGCCAGTGTTCGCTCGCTACTGGGAATTGAACCTGTCGTGGCAATGCTCTCGTTCTCCACCAAGGGCAGCGGGAAACACCGCAAGTCAGACGCCGTCGTGGAGGCGTTTCGCATCGTCCGCGAGCGCGCGCCGGAACTGCACGTCGACGCAGAACTTCAAGCTGACGCGGCCTTGATTGAAGCCGTAGGACGCGCCAAAGCGCCGGGTTCCACGGTGCCAGGCAAAGTGAATACGCTGATCTTCCCGGATCTGAACGCCGCCAACATTGGCTACAAACTGGTGGAAAGGTTGGGCGACGCGGCCGCGATCGGGCCATTCCTGCAGGGGCTCGCCAAACCGGCGAACGATCTGTCGCGCGGCTGCTCTGCCGGCGATATCTATGCAGCGGCGCTGGTGACCGCGCTGCAAGCGGGGGCGGTGCGCCCATGATGGCTGCCGAGCGGCTGCTGACCTTTCATCTCGTCTATCACGAGCGTTACGATCTCAACCTTGGCGATCACGTTTTTCCCGCGCAGAAGTACCGACTCATTCGTGAGCGGCTCCTGGCGGGCGGCGTGGCCGCGCCCGGCGATTTTCTGGTGCCCGTACCCGCTCTGGATGAGGATTTGCTGGCTGTGCATGACCGACGCTGGATTCAGAAACTGAAGAATGGCACGCTGAGCTACCACGAAATTCTCAAGCTGGAGATCCCTTATTCAAGCCAGATGGTGGACGGCGTGATGCTGGCCACGGGTGGCTCCGTGCTGGCGGCTCAGCGTTCGCTCATCGATGGCATTGGATTCAACCTCGGCGGCGGGTTTCACCATGCTTTCCAGGGACACGGCGAAGGCTTCTGCGCGATTCACGACGTGGCCGTGGCCATCCGTTCGCTCCAGCGGCACGGTCTCATCCGCACAGCCCTGGTAGTGGACGGCGACGTGCATCACGGCAATGGCACGGCGGCCATCTTTACGGCAGACCCTACCGTGTTCACGCTCTCGATTCACCAGTTTGCCAACTACCCACAGGAGAAACCTCCGTCGACGCTGGACATTCACCTGGAAGATGGCGTGGGTGACGACGAGTATTTGAGTAAACTCAAAACCGCGTATGTAAAGGTGGTGACCGACTTTCGTCCGGACCTGGTCTGCTTTGTCGCAGGCGCTGACCCGTACAAGGAGGATCAACTGGGCGGGCTATCGCTCACGATACAAGGGCTGGAAGCTCGAGACCGGCTGGTGTTTGAGACAGCTTTGCGAGCAGGGACGCCGGTGATGGTGGCGCTGGCCGGTGGCTATGCGCTAGACACCGACGATACAGTGACGATTCACTGCAACACCTGCCGGCAAGCCCGCGACGTACTACAGGCGGCCGGGGGCTTTACCCGAAGAACGCACTGATTGTCTGGTACTCGACGCTGAAGCTCTCCAGCAACCCAGCGGCCTTGTTTTCGAGGCCGAGGGAAGCCAGGACATCGGCCGGGTTTCCTGGCGGCTTTCTCATCCAGGGTTGAGCGAGTGCACCCTGCTGCTCGGCCATCGTGTCGGCTAGCTCCACTATCCTGCTCAGCGGATGCGGTGCGCCGCTTTCATGTGGCCCATGATGCCTGGCCACGGCCTTGCCGATTGGAGCCGGAAGGTGCCAACGATTCAGTACCTCGCCCGATAGTTCAGCGTGTGAGACCCCGATGAATCCATCCTCATAATCGGCCAAGCTGCCAGTTCCCGACTCGTAGGCCTGCTGGACGCTGGCGTATTCGTCCGGCAAACCAATGGCGATCAGCACCAAGCCCACATTCTGGAGCAGCCCTGCGGTGAAGGCGCCCTCGGCGTATTCGGTGTTCAGTTCCACAGCGATCTGGTCAGCCAGCAGTGCCGATGCCAGAGCGTGCTGATTGAAGTGACGAGAAGACCAGCCGGCCGGCAACCCCGGCGAGTTCCACATCCGCGCCAGTGACATGGTCATGCTCAGATTCCGTAGCTTGCCTATACCAAGTACGGCCACGGCATGTTTGACCGAATTCACGGTGCCGCGGCGTGCATAGAACGCCGAGTTGACCAGGCGCAAGACCGACCCCGCCAGGATGGTGTCTTTCTCAATCAACGCCGCCAGCTCTGCAAAAGAGACGTCCTCATCGGCCAGCGACGCCATCAGTTTGTTGAGGACTGGCGAGAATGGCGGAAGCTTCGTGATGGCCTCCAGCGCTTTGTCACGAAGGGCGGGTTGTGAAACAGTGGCGAGGCTCATCTCGATGAATCTCATCGGCTGAGAGTCATCCGAGTATGAGTTTTTAGTTTGGCAGCTCAGGGAAAAGCCCGGGTAGCCATCGGGCGGCCAGCGTAGCCGGAAAGGCCAGTCGGAGCGGCGCGCGTGGCCCATCGGAAGTGAGGGCGCCACGGTCGACCAACGCCGAAACGATACGGCGGGCTTGGCGATCACCGGTGCCCGCTACCACATCGACGTCGCCACGCGGCAGTTCACCCCTGTACAGCAAAGCTTCCAGAATGGTGCCGACCTTGGGAGGCAACTGGCCCATGCGGTTCTCTTCTTCGGCCCACAGCAGGATGCGGGCGCGCAATCGGTCCGGCTGCATCAGGGTTTCCATGAAGGTGACTTGGTCAATACAGACGGACAGGAAAAATTTCGTGAAGTTCACCAAGGCCTCCTCGCTCAGGTTGCCGCGCCCGTCCAGATCGTTCCGGCGAGTCCCATCGCAATCAGACAGGTGTGCCTTGTACTCGTCAACCCGCCGGGCCAGTCCTCGCGCGACAGACCAGATCACACCTGTATCAAGGCTCTCGCTCAACATCGCGTGCGACATCAGCCGGGCCACGCGGCCGTTCCCATCGAGAAATGGGTGTATCCAAAGTATGCGGTGATGCGCGGCCGCAGTGGCGATGATGTACTCTGTCTTGCCCGCGCCGCCATAGACCTCATGGAAGCGTTCGAGAAATCGCGGCAGCGCCCCCGGGCTGATCGGCACGTGCCGCCCCACCTCCACGTAGCTTGTGCGCAACTGTCCTGGGATGACGCGAACCCTCGTGGTTTTGGCTGCATCCTCCACCCAGAGCAAATCCTCGGGCAATAACTCGCAAAACCGCCGATGGATCTCGCAGATTCCTTCCATCGACGTGGCGCGGCGGCCGCTCAGCGCGCCGTCATCAATCCAGGCTTGCACGAGAATATGTGCTTTGGCCTCGATCTGCAGATTGCGCTTGCGCGCGTCCCCGCGATAGTCGTCCGCCAGCGCACGTTCGATCTCGATCGGATGTGTATCGTGGCCCTCTATCAAGTTGCTGTAGTAGCAGTTCATCGCGCGCACCAATTCTGCTAACGCAGCCAGCGCGCTCTCCGGAAGACTGCGGCGGAACCCTGCCGATTTCTGCGCCAACTCAACGGCCAGATCCGTGATGGCTTCGCGATGGCGGGACGTCGAGCCGATCCGTAGAGGTTCCATGAGGCCCTGGAACTCGCCTCGATCCGCCGGAATAATGTCCGCTCTATTGGCCACAACAAAATCATAGCAAAACTATTTATTAATCAGGTATTTATATCCATTCTAGACAGCGCCAAGTCCGCCATAATGTCCGCAACAAAGTCCGCAACAAAGTCCGCACCAACCGCCATCCGCGAACCCCGCATCCAAGCGCCCTCTATTTCGACACCAGTACTTCCGATATCATGATGAAGATATGACGGATGCCTCACCGGCTGTCCGCGTCCAGGATCTGCGGAAAGTCTACGGCGGCAAGGCAGCCGTTGACGGTCTCAGCTTCCAGGTGCCGCGCGGCTGCTTCTTCGGTTTTCTCGGGCCCAACGGCGCCGGGAAGACCACGACAATCCGCATGCTCATGGGCGCGGCGCCGCCTACCTCAGGCATGATCGAGTTGCTCGGTCTGCCGATGCCTGAGCGCGCCATCGATATTAAAAAGCAAATTGGTCTCGTACCAGACGAAACGCTGCTCTTCGATCATCTGACGGGCGCCGAGTACATCGAATTTGTCGGCCGCATGTATGCGCTCGATCGAACGCTGGCCCAGGCGCGTGCCCGCGAACTTCTCGCGTTGTTTGAACTCGATGCGCAGCCCCGCAAACTGATCGCCGAATATTCCAAGGGCATGCGTAAGCGAGTGGCGATGGCGGCCGCGCTCATTCACCGGCCGCAGCTCTTTCTGATGGACGAGCCGTTTGAAGGCGTGGATGCGGTGGGCGCGCGGCTGATGAAGGAGATCCTGCTGGACCAGGTGAAGCACGGCGCCACCATCTTCCTTACCTCGCACGTGCTCGAAGTGGTGGAGCGGTTGTGTGAGCGTGTGGCCATCATCGCGGACGGCCGTCTGGTGCTGGAGGCCGACATGAGTGAAGTGCGCGGCGGCGGCTCAGAGACACTGGAAGACGCATTCGTGCGGCTGGTCGGCGTTGAGCGCGGCGGCTCCTCGAGTCTGGACTGGCTGTAGGCTGCCTGGATGCTACTAGGCCACGCGCGCGCGATTCTCTGGGCCCAAGCCCGGTCTCTGTTCAATTTCTACGCGCGCGGCAACACCGGCATGCTGGTGTTCACGATCGCCATGTCCGCACTCTGGTACGGCATGTTGGCCTTTGGCGGCTTCAGCGCGGCGATGGTGGCGTCTGACCCGCGCCAGCTTCCGATGCTCCGGCGCAGCGGCAGCTCGGCGCTGTTCTTCATGTTCCTGTACTGGCAGGTAGTGCCGATTCTGATGGCCTCCACCGGGGCGGGCATCGATCTCAAGCGCGTGGCCGTCTATCCGGTGTCGCGCCGCGAGCTGTTTCTTCTTGAGGTGCTGCTGCGGTTGACCACCGGCGTGGATATGCTGATCGTCCTGATTGGCGCGGTCGTGGGAATGGCTTTGAATCCGGCGCTCGGCTGGGGCCGGCCGTTTGTCTTTCTGTTTTGGCTGGCTCTCAATCTATTGCTGGCAACCGGATTGCGCGATCTGCTGGGCCGGCTCCTGGCGCGGCGTCGCGGACGCGAGATCGCCATGATTGGCCTGGTGACGCTGGCCGCGCTGCCACAGATTGTCTTCATGTCCGGCGTGCCGGTTTGGGTTCGCGATCTGCGTGGCCGGCTGGAGTTCGCCTGGTGGCCCTGGACCGTGACGGCGCGCCTGGCCGTGGACTCCTTTCATTTCTCAGATCTGGCGGCGCTAGCCGCTTGGACCACGGCTGCGGCCGTGTTCGGATGGTTGCAATTCCAGCGGAGTTACCGGTTTGATGGCGATGAGGCGCGCGCCACCCCAGTCGAAGAGTCCCGCTTGGCGCGTTGGACCGGACGACTGTTCACCTTGCCGAGCCTGTTCCTGCCGGACCCGCTGGCGGCGGTCATAGAGAAGGAGTTGCGCTTCCTGAGCCGCGCTCCGCGCTTCCGGATTGTCTTCCTGATGGGCTTCTCGTTCGGCCTCCTGATCTGGCTGCCCTTGGCGTTTCGTGGCGGCCGCGATTCAGACGGCTTCTTCGCCCGCAACTACCTCACGCTGGTGAGCGCTTACGCCCTGATGTTACTGGGCGAGGTGTCTTTCTGGAATGTGTTCGGCTTTGACCGCGCGGCCGTGCTCAACTATTTCGTGTTACCGGTGAAGTTCTCGCGCGTGCTCATTGCCAAAAACATCACTGCCGCGGTGTTTGTGTTCCTGGAGATTGGCGCCATCGCCTCGGTCTGCTTTCTGTTGCGGATGCCCATTACGCTGGGCAAGCTCGCCGAATGTTACGCGGTCACGGGCGTGATGACGCTGCTGTTGCTGGCGGTGGGCAACCTAGGATCGGTCTACTATCCGCGCCCGGTCAACCCGGGACACTCATGGCGCTCGGCTTCGGCAGGCCGGTTCCAGGCGTTTCTGATGTTACTCTACCCGCTGGTGGCGATCCCGGCGATTCTCGCTTACCTGGCGCGCTATGCCTTCCAGACGCAATGGGCTTTTGTGGGAGTGCTGGCGGTGGGCGCCGGGATCGGTGCGATTATCTACTGGATCGCGCTCGAGTCGGCCGTCGAGGCCGCCGATCAGCGCCGCGAGCAGATCCTCACGGCCCTGACGGCGGGTGAGGGCCCCGTGGCGGCGTAGCGAGTTAGCCTTAGAATCAGAATGCAGGAAGCATGCCACAACCACAACAGTTCGACGTGGTAATCGAGCGCGACAGCGACGGCTTCTACGTGGCTCCGGTCCCTCAGTTGCACGGATGTCACACTCAAGCACGCTCCCTTGACGAGGTGATGCGGCGGATCCGCGAAGCCATCGAGCTCTGCGTTGAGGTTGAAGGCGGCCCCGGCTACACTTGGGTTCGTAGGCATCCAGCGCATCACGGTTGCCTGTTGCCGCATGAGCCGGGCTCCGCGTGCGACAGGGGCTGAGTTGGTTTCCGCCCTAGCCAAGGGCGGATTCCGAACCGTGCGCATCAGAGGCAGCCATTGTTTCTTGGGTCACCAGGACGGGCGCCCGCACGGTTGTCCCTGTTCACGTGGGAGAGACCATCGGACCAGGATTGCTCAGCAGGATTGGGCGCGATTGCCAATTGACTATGGAGGAGCTTGAGAATCTCCTCCGAGGCCGATAGGTCGCCCTGACAGAATGCGCGGGTGGATTCGAACAGGAAAGACCCGCGCGGCCAAAGCCGTGAAAGCCTGCCTCGATGCGATCCACAACTCGGTCCGCATCTTTGAAAAGCGTTCCGAAGTGCTCGTTAAACGTCTTGATGATATTCGACAGCCGGTCAAGCTCGGGCTCCGGCCGCCGCCCACCTCCGCCCGCCGGTACCGGCCCGATCTCCGCCTCCTCATCCGCAAGCGCTATCTTGACCACGGCGCGTTTCTCAATCCGGT
>JAYTKJ010000709.1:0-5172 GCA_043730365.1 Acidobacteriota bacterium
CTTGTTCGGGAGTGCTGTTTTGGTTCCTTCCTCCATTCCAAACGGCGCCACGGTGAGTGCCTTGAGCGGGGCTGGCATGCCCGGAACAGCGGGCATCGACGTCTCGACGCCGATGTAGTAGGTGCGCGCGGTTCCGCCCCGAATTCGCACTCCGCGGCCGCGTCGCGCCAAGCCGTAGTAGGCGGCCCCTCGCGAGACAGCTTGCATCAAATCTTCACCCTCGAGAGCCGTGGCCGCCGCCATACCTTCGGCTTTCAGCCAGCCGTTTAAGGTGCCCAGCAGCCGCGCGCGAAGCGCGGGAGCGCCAAACACGCCGCCGTTGAAAAGCACGTGCGTCGGCGCGGCGAGCCCGCCCGCTGAACGGCGGGGAGCAGGCTGCCGCAGGAAGCGCGCCAGATGCCGGGTCACGGCGGCGTCGGATGCGTACGGCAAACCGATCTCGGCCAGCGGTCCCCGGGTTTGCCGCGCGGGCATCGCATCGCTCGCGACGACCGGGAAGAACCCCTCCACTACGATGCGCTCCACATCGGCGCGAGCTATCTTGGCGCGAATCGTGCCGCCCACCAGCGAAGTGCCACGGCCCAGAATTGTCACCGGTTGATCGGCCGGCGTCTTGCCAGCCGCCAGCAGTGTCTCCTTGGCGTTCCGGCAGCTTTGCCAGAGCGCATTGAATTGTCCTGCGTCCAGCTTCCGGCCCAAGCTCTGCTGCATGAAATGCGCCAGCGCCAGATCCATGTTGTCGCCGCCGAGCAGGATATGCTCGCCCACCGCCACGCGATCGAGCTGCAACTGGCCCTCGGCCTCGGTCACGGCAATCAGGCTGAAGTCCGTGGTGCCGCCGCCCACGTCCACCACCAGAATCAAGTCGCCCGGTTTAACTCGGCTGCGCCAATCCGGGTGCCGTTCAATCCAGGCGTAGAAAGCCGCTTGCGGTTCCTCGAGCAACACTACGTCCTTGTAGCCGGCGTCGTGAGCCGCGCCAAGTGTGAGCTCGCGCGCCACCGCGTCGAACGAAGCCGGCACCGTGACCAGCACCTGCTGCCGCTCAAACGGCGCCTTGGGATGCTCGTGTTTCCAGGCTTGGCGCAAGTGCTCGAGGAACCGGCGCGAAGCCTCAGACGGCGAGACGCGCGGCATCTCTTCGCCAGCGGCCAACGGCAGAATCGCCGAGGTTCGATCGACGCCGGAGTACGACAACCAGGACTTGGCCGACAGCACGACGCGATGCGGCACCTCGACCCCCCGCTTCTTCGCCAATTGGCCCAGCACGTTGGGCGGCGACGGATCCCAGGGCAGGGCCGTCGACCCCTCAGGGAAATCAGCCGCGCCAGGCAGGAACAGGCACGATGGCAGCAGCGCCTCGGCCCGAACCTCGCCGGGGTTGACGAGTTGAGGAATGGCAAACGGCTGAACGGTATGTGGCTCGTCCGCTTCGCTGGCGTCTACGAATGAGAGGGCGCAGTTGGTGGTTCCGAGGTCGATACCCAGAACATAAACCGGGTCTGTAGGCATTTTGGTTTGGACGCAAAAATGGTGAGCCGGGCGGGAGTCGAACCCGCGACCATCGCATTAAAAGTGCGGTGCTCTACCAACTGAGCTACCGGCTCGTCGCGTTCTTTTCAGGCTAACACACGAGCCCGGGGCGGCTGCCTGGGGAAAATGGCGGGCCGCGCCAAGCAATCACTCGCGGAAGTCGAAGGCTAGTTGTTCCCCAACTGCGGTCACGTCCGGCACCACCGCGCCCGCGTCATCCACCAACCACGAAAGTTCCTTCCGAGCGCGGCAAGCGGTGGACAGATCGGACTCCTGCTCGGCCGCCTCCAGCACCGCCCGAAGCCATCCCACCGCTTCCGGGTGGCGCTTTTCGGCCTGCAGGAACAAAGCGAAGTCGAGGCAAAGCTCGCGGGCGGCGGGACTGGCACACTCGAACCCGTAGCGGAGAGCGACGCCGGTTTCTCCGGCTAACTCCCGACAGAGCGGCAGTTGCAGCCGCCAGTTGTGGAACGTCTCGGCAAGCACCTCGAGGTGACGCTCCCTGGCCTTCCGATTTGTGACGAAGCGCCCGGGCGGCCGGTAGAGGCGGCGTTTCTGATCGAGCACGGTAACCAATGACTCCCACTCTTCTGTCCGGCGCCCGAGCATCAAGTCCATCATCGATCCGGGAAAGCCCGAAGCCTGGCACACGCCGACCCACAGCGAGAGTGGGTCATCGGAATGCACAACCGGCGGCTTTCCCTCGAGAACCAGATAAGAATGGCGGCGGCCGCCGGGCAGATCGGGCGGGTACTGGGTGTGGACCAGAATGAACAAAAGCCGCGTGGCGCCGCGCGACCAGTGTTCGATCTCATCCAGGATCGCCGCCTCCGCCCGCCGCTCACATCCGATCCAGAAGACGCCCTGAAAGTGCCGCCGGGCTGCACGGGCGAAGGCGTGCGCCGCACCCCCATCGTCCGCCATGGCAAAACAAGTACCGGGTTGATCCACTAACCGGGCCCACCATTCGTCCGGCGCCGGCGCGGTGGATGACGAGGCGGGCTCGATGCCCTCTTCGTCACGGGGCAGGAGCAGCCCGGCGAGCCAACGTTCCACCCAGCGCCAGGCTTCGGTCGCCACGGATGCCGCGAGGAATAGCGGGCGGCGCTCGAGCAGCTTTGGGTAGTGGCAAGCTTCAAGACGGACGAGCGCGACGGGCGGAGCGCCAGCGTGTTCGAGCAGGCTCTCCCAATCACGGCGATTCACCGGACCCGGGGCCGAGATCGAGTCAAGCAGAAGGAGCACGGCGTCCGCTGCGGTGGCTTGATCCCAAATGGCGGATATGGGCGCCGAGTCGCCCTCAATGATCAGGGTGGTGATACCCAAGTTACGCTCGAGCAGGTCCGCGAGGCTGCGGGCGAAGGCGTGTTGGAGGGATGAGCAGCAGAGTCCGAGTTGCATCCTCAGACTGGCAGTATACGCGAACGCACGCACATCCATCCCAGTAGATGCGTTCTCTGAAAGGGCGGGACGGGTGGCAACGAGATTCGCGCCCGGCTCGACCGCTCGGCGGCACAAGCAGCCGGGGATGTTCTGGGCCTTGCTCAGCCGACCTCAATGTGTAGCACGCTGTTTGGCGCGGAAGGCCGTATGCCCGGTACTGCGACTCGGCGAGTATTGCTAACCTCTACACATTGCGACTTGATCGTTCTCAATCTTCCAAGCTACTTCTGAGTGCCGAATCCAACACGTTGTCGCGATCGCTTCTGATCGAGGCAAACTACGGTTCAAGTCATCAAGCCGCTAATGCGCCTTCGCACCCGGTTGCAGGAACTTCTGAATGTCGGGAAATAGTAATTCTTTGAGCGTCGGCGTGTCGATTTCCTCTCGCTTGACCAAGCGCGCGCCCGAGTCAATCGTCGCCTCCACTGTCTCGCCCTTGATATGGCGGATCAGCGCCCGCGTCGGCGTGTCGGGCGACCCGTGTTGGGCGAACAGGTTGGCGAGATCATCGCGCCGGTTCTGCGTTTCGCTCCGCGCTTTGCGAATCGATTGCCACGAGGACCCGACGCGCGTCTCAAGTTGATCCAGTTGCGAGAGCGGAACGGGAGGCGAAGACATTGCGGATCTCACCATGGCACGACGGGCAGCATGAGGCTTGCTGCTCACCCTCGGTCTCGAGTAGTGCTCACCCCATAGACGTTGTGCGAGAGTTCCTGGCTTCGCCTTGAGTGCTTTGCCGTCCAGCAGTCCCTTGTGGAAGTCGACGAGGTTCTGAACCCGATTCTGGAAGCGCCTCGGTCGTTTCGAGAGCGACCCGGGCATAACAGTCTCGGCGAGGCTGTATCTCCCCAAAGTCGCGGGCCGCAAACCGGCGGTAGTGATGTTCGAAGAGAAACGGCTACCCGTGCCGCTGTACGTTCAGCGAAGCCAAACGACGGTTGCGATCGCCGAGACGCTGGCGCGATCCGGACAGGTAGTGATGGAGGTCGATCCGCGCGACTCGCCTGCTGCGAACGACGGCCGTCCCTTCCTGGGAAACTGGCTCACGAACGAACGCGCGGATCTATAGGGAGAAACCTCGCGGGTATGCGTGCGCGCGACCTCCTCGTCGCCGTCGATGTTCTTTCCGCGCGACACGATGTCGACGCGAGTTCCATTCGCGGTTATGCGCGCGGTGTCAAGGGCGTGTGGCTGTTACTGGGCGTGTGGCTGCTACTCGCCGCCGCGGTCGACCGGCGCCTTGGCAGAATTCTGGCTCGACCGCACGCCGTGGAGCATCGCCGCCGCGCTCCAAGGCCCGTTAACGAACCAGCTGTTCGACGCGATGATTCCGCGCTTCGCGCTTCATTGGGACTTCCAGGACCTCGTGGCCGCTATCGGTGATCGCCGCATGCTTTGGACCGATACCACCAACTGGATGAACCGCGTCATGCCGCTCGGCGCGCCGTATCGCTACCGCTACGTCGGCGAAGGCGACGCCGAGTTGATCAAGGAATTCCTCCAGTAGAGTCCATCGCGGCTCATCGCCGTCCCAGCTTTCTCTCGGGTTGCGCTTCGGTTATACTGAACCGCCATGAACGACTCTCTCCTGCGCGCTTGGTGGGCTCATCGTCTGGGCCTGGATGGAACGTTGATGGGGAAACCCGCTGCCACCGTTTTGGCCAGCAGCGGGTGGGCGCGGTCAGTGGGTGGGATAGGTCCGTATCTGACCCTCTATTCCCGTGCCAGAATCTCGCGCGAAGCGGCCGACGCCGCGGTCGCAGCGGCGGAGATCCACGAACTGCCTTCCGCTCGCGGTTGCACTTATGTACTCCCCGAAGCGGATTTCGCGCTTGGGCTCAAACTCGGGCAGCCGTTCCGCGAGCCGGAAATGAACGTGGCACGCAAACTCGGTGTCATCGGCAAAGAGATCGATAAGCTCGGCGCAGCAATTGTGACCGCGCTGCAGAGGGGGCCGTTGGAACCGAGTCAACTTCGCGAGACCGCGGGCTCGGCGGCGCGGAATCTCGGGGCTGAGGGCAAGAAGAAAGGCATGATCACCACCCTGCCGGTCGCTCTAGGGCGGCTGCAGGCCGAAGGACAGATTCGCCGCGTTCCGGTGAATGGACGTCTGGATCAGCAGCGCTACAAATACTTTCTCTGGTCGCCCAATCCGCTGGCACAGTTCAAACTAACCCACGAGCAGTGCTTGACAGA
>JAYTKJ010000710.1:0-5716 GCA_043730365.1 Acidobacteriota bacterium
GGCTTTGTATTCGTCCATACTCTCATTCAAGCGAATTCGCTGTGTTACTCGAGTGAATCCGAGAAACTGATCGGTTGCGGGATCGAACCGCAAGATCCAAACGGTGGTCAGAAACTCCCGATCGCCGGTGGCGATCCAGTACCCATGCGCCGTTCCGCGATTGCGCAAGCTAATTCCCGAAGACTGCCACAGCGCTCCATTTGGCAGGAACGTATACAATATGTTGAAAACTGTAGGTGTGCCGGCCGCATCGAGCCTGGAGACCGTTGCCAGCCACGTACCGTCCAGATGCAAGCCGTTGGTCCGAATGTCCTGCCCCACTAGATCCGAAGCCATTAGTAGCAGGCAGGCAGCCGTTGATGCAAAATTCAAACGTCTCATTCTTTGTAAACTCCTTTCTGGAAATTCGTTCCAGAGCCATCATATTAGCCGCCGCGCGGACTGCCGCCAAGCGCAAACACATGCCAGATGGCCGCTGGCGCATGGTGGCGGAAGTTGGCATACTTGATTCCGATACAGGAGGAGAATGCCGAAGTTCGAAACACCACTTCCGGATGGGGAAGGATCAAACGGCCGGCTCGGCTCATGGAAGGAGATTGCGGGTTACTTGGGCGCCGGAGTTCGCAGCGTGCAGAGATGGGAGGAGACCGAGAGCCTTCCAGTCCACCGGCATGCCCACGACAAGCGCAGCACCGTGTACGCCTACAGGACAGAGCTGGACGTTTGGCGCCGCGGACGCCGTGACTTGATCGAAGCAGGCGGCGCGGAGGAACGAACGCAAGAAGGCCCGGACCCATTAACAATTAGCGAGAGTAAGCCGGCGAGCGCCCG
Source organism: Acidobacteriota bacterium (assembly GCA_043730365.1). GTDB lineage: Bacteria > Acidobacteriota > Terriglobia > Bryobacterales > Bryobacteraceae > VFZP01. The sequence goes on from JAYTKJ010000710.1 coordinate 832, forward strand.
CCGGACTTGGACAATCTTAGCTTGGGTTACCGCCGCCGTCTTGTTCGCAGGGGCTAGGAGCCTCATTATCAGGCAGCCCGGTGAGCGTGACGAAGGGGCCGTGAATCTCTCCGTCACCTTGCCCGAAGGTCAGGCCTTTGAGTTCGGACCCGATACCGGCGGGGGCTCAATTTCGCCGGACGGAAGATGGCTTGTTTTCGCCCTCTCCGACGGTCACCGGAGTCAACTTTGGGCTCGCCGGCTGAATACTCCCGCGCTGATCGCACTACCGGGAACGGAGCGCGCCCGTCAGCCTTTCTGGTCACCGGACAGCCGTATGATCGCATTCTTCGCCGACGGCAAATTGAGAACGGTCGGCGTAGAAGGGGGAGTACCAAGGACTGTGTGCGACGCCGAGGTCGGCCGCGGCGGAGCCTGGAGTGCTGGCGGGTTGATTGTATTTCAGCGCAGTCGAGGCGGGACCATTGCCGGTGTATCCGAACGGGGAGGAGAGCCGAAGCCGGTCACGCATCCCGACCGGTCAAAAGGCGATTATGCGCACATTTGGCCATCCTTCCTGCCTGATGGCAAACATTTCTTATACTCGATCCGGAGTTCCAGGCAGGATCGCACGGGTGTTTACCTGGGCGACATCACGAATCCGAACGTCGTAGGCGAACCGTTGTTGAAAGGGACGTCGCAGGCAATGTTCGTCCCGGCCCGGCGAGGCGGCCCGGGACATCTTGTGTTTTTACGGGATGGCAAATTGCTGGCACAGCCTTTCAGTGAGGGCGGCTGGCAACTGAGCCAATCGCCGCGGGAGATTGTTCGCGGAGTGAGCTTCGATGAGCACATTCGACTTGCCGATTTTTCCGTCTCTCAGACCGGGCTACTGCTGTATGGGACGGGCCACACCTCGCTCGTGCAGCCCACGTTCGTGGGGCGTAATGGGAGCGCCTTGCGCGTGGTGGGCAGGCCGGGTCTGTGGTTTTCACCGAGTCTCGCCTCGGATGATCTCCGGCTCGCGCTGGCGCGCACGGACGCCACTCTTGGCACTTCCAGCCTTTGGACAGTGGACCTGGGGCGCGATGTGATTTCAAACCTTGTCACCGGGAGTGGCCGCAACGCTCACCCTGTCTGGTCGCCCGACGCACGCACCATTGTGTTTCTTTCTGGCGGGGGTGGCCCATTCGAACTCCATGCAAAGAATATCGGGGAGGCAGGGGACGAGGTTCGAATGCTTCCTCCGGGACCTTTTCGGATTCCGACGGACTACTCCCCGGACGGGAAATTTCTGCTATATACCGAAAACAATCCGCAAACGGGATTCGATCTTTGGACGCTGGCACTGGATCGAGGGAGGTCAACGCGTCCGCTCCTTCATACGCCGGCGGATGAGCTCGATGGACAATTCTCCCCGGGAATGCGGTGGTTCGCCTATACCTCCAATCGGTCGGGCCAGGACGAGGTGTACATCAGCAGGTGGAATCACCCTGGCGGCAAGGAGTGGCAAGTGAGCCGGGATGGAGGCAGCCAGCCGCGATGGCGAGGCGATGAGAAGGAGTTATATTACCGTGCAATCGGTGGCGCAATCATGGCAGTTTCGATGCGCGAGGCCGGTACGGAGCCTGTGCTCTCACAACCGGCGACGCTGTTCAGCGGCCCGGCGACAGGGCAGTTTCGAGGGATTCCGAGCTATGATGTCACTCGGGACGGGAAGAGTTTTTTGATCCTTCGTCCAGTTGGCGGCGAAAAACTGGCCGCGCATGTGATTGCAAACTGGGGGAGTGCGCTGCATTAATGAAGGGGCTGACGGAAGCTTGCTCCGGCGGATCAGTCCTGAAGTCCGGCTCCAAGTCCGGTTCTGGGAAGTTGCGGATCTATTGGACGTGTAGCCGGTTACTCGTAGACATGGGTCCGTGTGCACGCAGGCGTTTGGCCAGTCTTCGATCTGGAAGTAGTCTGAAAGCTGGAAGTTGGCGCCCGCTGGGAATGATGCCGGGCGCGTGCCAACTCGCGCTAAATCACCGGGAGGACCGAGGTTGTACCATTCGTCGGCTTGTCTGATCATCCTGGCTGGATTCCGGTTGTCACGCGGACGACTGGATTCGGCGGGACTGGGCTTCCTGACCTAACTAAAACCGAACTCCGGCAAGGCAACTCCTGAAGTTTGGGAATTCCGTGATCTTCGAACCGGCTCACTCCCGGCGCTGCCAGAGATCTGGATGGGTATCACGTTCGGTCCATTGGCTGAGGAGCTGATCTTTCGCGGAATGCTCTTCCACGGCCTGATGCATTTGCTATCACGCCCTGGCAGATTGTCGCCATTTTCTTGACCGGATGCTTCTACGGCTGGCTGCGCCGCGACAGCGGATCACCGAAAAGGACTGCGTTATAGGCCGCATGTGCGAGGAGCGGCTGCGCCGTCGAGCCATAAGGCTCCCCGCTGTGCTCGGCGAACTCGAAAATAAGATCAACGCTCGAGGCGCGGCGGGGCGATAGCGGCTAGTCGGGACGCTGCTCTTCCTGGTCGTTCTCGTCGTCGTAGCCCGGCCTGGGAAGAGCCTCGGACAAGTCGGCGAGCAACTGCTGCTCGGCCGGAGTATACCTGTCGCGGAAGGCTTTGGAGTGGAGGCGAATCTGGCTGTTCGTGCGGTCCATGAGACGCAAGCGGCGCAGTTCGGCGCGCAGCATGGGCTGGCGCTCGGCCGGGAGAGCGTTGAATTGCAGATAGAGGGCGCGAATCCGGCGCTGGCGTTCGGGCGCCAGTTGTTGGAAGGCCCCGAGGGTCTGACGGGCGCGGGCGCGCTCCTGTGGCGACATCTCGCGCCACTTGGCAAGGATGCGTTGGGCTTCGGCGCGACGCTGGGCAGGCAGCGAATTCAGGAACCGCTCCTGCTCGTCCGGCGTCATGCGCTCTAGCGCCTCCAAGCGGTTGCGGAAGTTGCCCGGGCCCTTCTTGGCGCCGAAGCCTTTACGCGCACGCATGCGCGCACCGCCGGCGCCAGCGGGGCCTTCGCTGTCGGTTTGCGGGTCGGCCCAAGCCAAGGACGCGCAACCAAGCGCGAGCACGAGCATCAGAACGCGGCTCAGCCGGCGAATGCTTTGGGAAGTTACTACCACGGGTTTTTACAGCGTTTGCCGGTTGGACGAGGCCGCCGGTTCGGTGATACCCAACTGTTGCAGCATGTCCACGTCGGCAAGCACGTCTTCCACCTGCTGGACCTCCGCGGAATCCATAACGACCGGCACCGGGGCCAACGGACCACGCCAAACCGAAACGGCCACGAGCGCCAGACAGGCGGCGGCCAAAGGCATAGCGGGTTTCCACCAACCGCCGGAGCCGCTGACCGGAAACTCCAGGACGCGACGCCACCAGGGGCGCTGTTCGGCGGCAACACGCGCCATCACGCGGTCATCGAAATCGGCCGACACGGCAATGGGCTCCCATTGGTCCAGAGCCTTCCAGACGGCGCGCTGCGCGGCTACCACGCGGTTACACTCCGGACAGACCGACAGGTGGCGCTCGAAAGCGTTGACGGTATCGGGGTCAAGCTGCCGGTCGAGATAGCTCAACAGCATGGCGCCCTCATCGCCAGACTGGAGTGGGCATCGTACCGTATTCATATACTTCTTTCTTTTATACTCTCTTACAAACCCTGCCGATTGCCATCGAGATGCGCCAGGCGACTGCGCAACCTCTCGTAGGCCCGGAACAGGAGCGATTTTACCGCCGATTCGGAACATTCCAGCGTCTGTGCGATTTGTGAGTATTCCAGATCCTGATACTTGTGCATGAGCACGGCCGCGCGCTGTTTGTCCGGCAACATTTCCACGGCGCGCCGCACCTCCACCAATCCCGATTCGGCCACCATACGCTGCTCGGCGGTGGGCGCGCGGTCCGCCACCTGTCGGCCTACGCCCTCGGCGAGCTCCTGGTCTAAGCTCTCGCGGCCCTTTTCGTTTTTGTTATCGCGAAGCCAGTTGAGAGCCAGGTGGGTGGCAATGCGAAACATCCAGGTATTGAACTTGGCGGTAGGCTCATAGGTCAGCCGCGCCCGGTACACCCGCAGGAACACCTCTTGCGCCAACTCTTCGGCCACGCCCTGGTTCTGCACCATCCGGTACATGAAGCCGACCAGGGGATTGCGGTGGCGACTGAGAAGCTGGGCGAAGGCCGCCGTGTCACCATCGCGGACCCGCAGCATCAACTCCGCGTCGCGATCCAGCTCGGGCGAGGTGACGAAGGCGCTCATCGTTGGTAGTGGCGTGGGCAACGCGACCGAGGCTCCCATACATCACCGAACCCACCATGGTCCCGAATGTTGCGGCTAAATTTCAGCAACCGCGGCACTGTTATTGTTCGGCCTGAAGACCGCTCCGATAGACCCAGCCGAGTACTCCACCCAGCGCCACGGCCAGGGCCAGCTGTGGCAGGTTGGGATGGTCGATGAGCCAGGCCCCGAAGGGGAAGCTAAGTGCAGCCAAGCAAAGGCTTAGAGTCAGAGCCCGAGTCCAGAGTAGGAGGCCGCCGCCCAGCGCCAGACCGGCCAGCGCGGCGGCAGGCGAGATCCAGAGCATGACGAGCCATCCCAGGGCGGCGGGCGCCAGCGTTGTCAGTTGTTCTTTCACGGCCGACCCTCCAAGCTCTTCAGTGGCCGCAGGGGAAAGCTGGCCAGTTTCGAATATCGTCCCGATTCGCTCAAGTACAGGTGGAATGCCGTCGCCTGGAACTCCCCAAATTCGGCGGAAGGCAGCAGGGCGATGGCGCGACGCAGGGCGGCGAGATCCGGCTTGGCGGCGACGCCTATTTTGGCCAGCGTGAGATGCGCCGTGTAAGGCCGGTCTTCCCGGGCAATTCCCAAGGCCTCAACCCGCGTTTCGGTGGCTGCGGCTAAACTGCTCA
>JAYTKJ010000711.1:0-5785 GCA_043730365.1 Acidobacteriota bacterium
ACGCAGCCCGCCACGTCGTCGCGCTTCAAAATCAGTCCGTCCTCGGGATCCTGCATGGTGTACTGAGCCTTGAAATCGCTGAGCGACAACCGCATCAACCTGGCGAGGCGCTCCACGTCACGCTCCACCAACTGCGCCGTCGCCACCTTGCAGCAATTGGCGCATTGCTGGCAATCGATCTGGTCTTCAATCTCCTCGGCCATCTTGCGCATCCGCCGCTCCGGCAGGTCATGCATTTTCATGTGACGCCGCAGCGCCTCGTTCTCCTTGCGCTTCTTCTCGCCCAGCCTTTGGATCTGCACCAAGTCAGTGATCACTCTTACAGGCTACAATGCCCACATGCCTACCACGCGCCGCGATATGTTCCGCCAAGCCGCCACCACCTGGGCTGTGATGAGCCAGGCGTTGCGGGCCGCGCCCGTCAATCCGGGCGCCGCCAACGAAGACTACTGGAAACTGGTCAAGCGCCAGTTCCCTTTGGATGACAACCTTCTTTACCTCAATGCCGCCAACGTGTGCCCTGCCTCGCGCGGCGTCCTGGACCGACACACGGAGTACCTGCGTGACTTCCAGGCCAACCCCAGCTTTCAAAACCGCGAGAAGTATGAGCCCCTGGCCGAGCGCGCGAGAGAAAAAGCGGCGCGGCTGCTGGGCGCCGGCAAAGACGAAATCGCTTTCGTGCGCAACACCAGCGAAGGCTCCAACCTCGTCATTCACGGCGTCGATCTCAAAGCTGGCGACGAAATCGTCATCACCGCCCACAACCATCCTTCCAACAACGATGCCTGGAAAGTTCTGGCCCGCCGCCTGGGGCTGGTAGTCAAGCAAGTGGCGGTACAGATTCCGGCCGTCTCGCGCGAGCAACTCCTTACCGGCATTGAGCAGGCCATCACCGCTCGCACGCGCGTGATCGCCGTCACTCATCTCACCAGCACCACCGGCATCCTCTACCCTGCGCGCGAGATCGCCGAACTCGCCCGCCGCCGCGGCATCTGGATGCACCTTGATGGCGCGCAAACTCTAGGCGGTCTCGACGTTAACGTCCGCGACATTGGTTGCGACTCCTACGCCGGCTCCACGCATAAATGGATGATGGGGCCGCTTGAAGCCGGCATCCTTTACGTGCGCGCCGAACGTATTCCGCAGTTATGGCCCGCGATTGTCACCGCCGGCTGGTCTGAAACTCTCGTGGGCGCCCGCAAGTTCGAAGTCTTCGGCCAGCGCGACAATCCGCGTCTGGTGGCCGTCGAAGCCGCGCTCGATTTTCTCGCCCTCATCGGCATGCCGCATATCGAAGCCCGCATGCGCGCGCTGGCCACCCGCGCCAAAGAACAACTGCGCGAGCTTCCCGGCGTTCAGCTCAAGACCAACGTAGAGCCGGAGCTTTCCGGCGGCGTTATCAAGTTCAACCTGGCCAAGTTCGAGACCAAGGAAGCTTACGACAAGCTCTACGCGCGCCACAAACTCGCCATCGCCCAGACGGCAGCCGGCGACGCCAAGGGACTCCGCTTCTCGCCACATATCTACAACACCATGGAAGAAATGGACCGCGCCGTCGCCGCCGTCCGGGAGCTCGCTGGTTGATCGTACCGCCACCACTGCTCCTTCTCCTGCAGCAACAGGATTCGGGTCTACGGCGGTTTCTTGCTAATCCGTCCGCGGACCCGGTCAGCGTCGCCACTGCGCTCGGCGTAGCGTTTTTTCTCGGCGGGGCGCATGCGCTGACACCGGGCCACGGCAAGACCGTTGTGGCGGCCTACTTAGTGGGCAGCCGTGGACGCGTGCTTGACGCCATCTACCTCGGCGCGGTGGTCACGTTCACGCACACTGCCAGCGTCTTTATACTCGGCCTGGCTACGTTGTATGCGTCCACCCAGTTCGATCCGAATGTGGTTTCCAAATGGCTCACGCTGGCCAGCGGCATCCTGGTGGCCGGCATTGGTCTCTATCTACTGGTCCAGCGCAGCCGTGGCGATGCTCCACATGATCATGGGGGCGGGATTCACCATCATCACCACAGCCATTCCCACGGTCACTCGCATGGACACTCCCACGATATTGGCAAAGGCAGCCTGTTGTCTCTCGGCATCTCCGGCGGGCTCGTTCCCTGCCCCGAGGCCTTGATCGTGCTGATCTTTGCGGTCTCGATTCAACGAATCGCGTTTGGCCTCGCCTTGCTTACAGCTTTCAGCATTGGGCTCGCTGCCGTGCTCATCGCCATCGGGATCGCCATGGTTTACGCGGGCCCGGCCATGCGCAAGGCGACCGGAGACGCCCCGTGGCTTAAGCAGTTGCCCATCGCCAGCGCTCTCGTCGTCACCGTGCTGGGCATGATCATGGTGGCCCAGTCCGCGCGAGGCTGGTAGCCGTTTTCGTCGTACCCTGAAAACTGCATGGATCGCATTTATTTTTCCGCTTGGCTGCGGGGCTACACCCAACACAACATGCTCGGCTCGTTTGAAAAACTGCTGCGCCTGGCGCCGTACTCGCGCCTGCGGCCGGGTGCCTTGCTGACCGTACACGCGGTAAGTCATACTGAGCCACCGCTGCTGGAGCGCATCTTCGACGAAACCCCGGATGCTGAAGCCGTCTGCGCCCTTTGCCGCGAGTTCGACAACCCCGATTGCGCCTACCAACTCGAGACGTACTGGGATCTCTGGTCACGCAACGAGGCCGGGGAATGGAAACTCGCCCCTGCTCCGATTTCGATTACCTGCTACGCGCCCATGTTTGAGAGTCATCTGGGCGAACAGATCCTCGTCGACTTTGGCCCCGACTCGCGCTTCCTCCCCGAGGACGATTCCCGCGGTGAATTGCTCCCCGTCCAATCCAACATCCGCAGCCTCCTGCACCTCACCGCGGATGCGGCCAAGAATCTGGTGCTGGAGAAGAAGACGCTGTGGTCGGAGTCCGGAGAGAACCTGGCTGCGCGCCTGGAAGCAGTTCTGGCGTAGGTCATGAGAGCCGCCGGGCCAATTCTGACCTTGCTGTATAGCGCATCGATTGTTCTTGGTCAAACCGATCTGGCGCTCGTCGGCGGAACGATCTACGCAAGCCCCACCGAAGAGCCTATCAAGAACGGCGTGGTACTCATCCGGCGTGGCAAGATCTCCGCGGTTGGTAGCCGCGCCCTGCTTCAAGTTCCCTCGTCCTTTCGCTCCCTCAATTGTTCAGGCCTGACGATTACGGCCGGCTTCTGGAACAGCCACGTGCACTTCTTTGAGCGCAAGTGGGCGGACGCCGCCGCGATACCAGGGCCTGAGCTGAGCTTGCAGCTTCAGGAAATGGTTACTCGCTATGGTTTCACGAGTGTCTTTGACGTCGGTTCGGTGTGGCAGAACACCCGCAGGATCCGCGATCGAATCGAGGCCGGCGAGTTACCGGGTCCGGGCATTCGCTCCACGGGCGAAGTGCTGATTGCCCCAGGCGCGGCTCCTGCCGCCTCAGTCCTCGGAATCCTGGGCTACATGGCTCTTCGAAACCCTGAGATCGCCGATGCCGCCCAGGCAACGGAGGCCACTCGCAAACTCCTGGACGCAGGCGTGGACGGAATCAAAGTGCATCTCCAAACTGCGATACCGGAAAGTGCCATCCGTGCCGCTGTCACCGAAGCCAATCGCGCCGGAAAACCGGTGTTCGTGCATCCAAGCACCCGCCAGGACGTGTTGACCGCAGTCCGAGCCGGGGCAGACGTCATCGCCCACACCACACCCCGGTCCCCGTGGGATGAAGGAACCGTAGCGGCAATGAAGGGACGCCGAGTGGCTCTCGTCCCCACCCTCAGCCTATGGAGACACCTATTGCGTCATGATCGAACCTCCGCGCAGGAGCAGTCCATCAATGCGGCGATCGGCCAACTACGGTCCTGGGTTGCCGCCGAAGGAGCAGTGCTCTTTGGCACTGACCTCGGTGCTACCGAATACGACCCGCGTGACGAGTACACCTTAATGGCTGCATCGGGAATGAGTTTTACGCAGATTCTTGCTGCACTGACTACCGTGCCCGCTCAGCGCTTTGGAGTCGAAAAGCAAATGGGGCGAATCGCCGTCGGCTTAGAGGCCGATCTGGTTGCCTTGAAGGATGACCCTACTAAGAACATTCGCGCGCTCGCTGACGTTCGCTACACCCTGCGGGCCGGAAAAATCATCTTCCGCTCAGGCCTTTGACGCCTTCGTGCCGCAGCAGCCACTGCTTGCGTTCAAGCCCGCCAGCATAACCCGTCAACGATGCGTTCACCCCGATCACGCGATGACAGGGCACAATGATACCCACCGGGTTCAGCGAATTGGCGTGGCCCGCCGCCCGCACCGCGCGCGGGCGATCGATATGCGCGGCGAGTTGCCCGTAGGTCCACGTGCTGCCCGCTGGAATGCGCCGCAAGGCCTGCCACACTAACCGCTGAAAGACGGTGCCCGCGGTTTCGACCGGCAACCCATCGAGGGCCTGCAGATCCCCGGCGAAGTAGTCGTTCACCCGGCGTCGATAGTCCGTCGGACTCGACTCGGCATGCAGCGCTGGCGCACCCCAGTGAACGGCCAGGAGTTTGTGGAGCCGGGCTTCGTAATCCCCAAAGTCGAGCGCTCTCACCGAGCCGCCCCCGCTCACCAGTAGAATCTTTCCTACTGGCGAATCGAATTCCTCGAGCTGAAAATCTTGCTGCTCGCTCATCGAGTTTGCCTCGCTCCCCAACGCTGCCACAAGCTGAAGGCGGCATAGGCGCGCCACGGCCGCCACCGCTCCGAAAATTGCTCGAGTTCGTCTTCGGTCATTCCAGCCGCCTTGCGCAGCACCAGGTCTCCGGACGGAAAGGCATCCGGCTCACCCAGCGCGCGCATGGCCACGTATTGCGCCGTCCACTCGCCGATGCCCCGCAATGAGCAGAGCCGCCGAATCGCCTCGTCCAGCGTGCCCAACCGCGCAAAATCGAGCCGCCCTTCGGCCACCTCGAGCGCCAACTCTTCAATCGCGCGGGCTCGTGCGGCCGGCAGACCGATCGAGGCCACCGGAACCCGCGCCAGCACGCACGCATCCGGAAACAGCCGCGACGGATCGCCGCTCAATCCCTCCGCCGTGCGGCCCCAGCGCTCGACAATTCTCCCGGCCATCGTCGTCGCCGCCGCCACCGAAACCTGCTGGCCCAGAATCGCGCGCACCGTCAGTTCGAACGGATCCCACGCACCCGGAATCCGCACGCCGTTGACGCCCCACTCGCCTAGTTGCGCCGCCACCGCCTCGGGCGAAGCACGCAGATCGAACATCCGATGCAGCCGCTCAACCGTCGCTCGCAGCCCGGAGACCGAAGGCAACTCGATGCACGCAGTCAACGCGGACTCGCCACTGGCAGGCGCCGACACGGTCACCCGCCCGGCCTCGCCGTCCACCAGAATCACTCGCGAATAAGTGTCTGGCGTCGCGCGCTCCACGCCGGGAATGGCTCGATGCGCAAGAAAGGCCGCCACCCCGGCCCAATCGTACGGCGGACGAAAGGGCAGACGCAGGCGAATGCCCGCCGCAAGTGGAGACGAAACCTCAACCGGCGCTTTCTTGCGGAGCTCGCCCGGCGCGCGCGCGTAGGTTCGCTGGAAAAGATCGTTGAAACGGCGCAGGCTGCCGAAGCCCGCGGCCATCGCCACTTGCGTGAGCGGGAGTTGCGTATCGTGCAGCAATCGCTTGGCGAAAAACAGGCGGCGGGCCTGCGCCACGGCGATCGGCGACGCGCCCAGATGCTCGGCGAATAGCCGCCGCAGGTGCCGCTCGCCCACTCCTGTGCGTTCGGCCAGTCGCT
>JAYTKJ010000712.1:0-10044 GCA_043730365.1 Acidobacteriota bacterium
GAGATGATCGCGCTGTGCAAGGCTCATGGACTACGCCGTATTGGGGTGAGCTTCCTGCTGCCAAATGAGCGCAACGGAGCAATCGAGAAGTTGAACCGGGCGGCAGCGGCCTGCGCCGCGGCAGGGCTGGAGTTTTATTACCACAACCACGCCTTTGAGTTCCAAGGGCAGCCCGGGACGCGGTTCATCGATCAATTGCACCAGGGTTTGGACCGGCGGGCGAAGCTGGAGATGGACGTGTTCTGGGTGGTGATCGGTGGGGCCGATCCCGCCGGGTTGCTGCGTGAGTGGAAGGGGCGCGTGGGTTCGGTGCATTTGAAGGACGTGGCGCCGAACGCTCCGCGTGACGTGACGGAGTTATCGATGCCGCCAACCGCGTTTGCTGAAGTGGGCGCGGGGACGCTCGATTGGAAATCGATCCTGCATGAGGCGCGGAAGGCCGGGGCGGAGCACTATTTCATTGAGCAGGATTCCACGCCCGGGGATCCGCTCGAAAGCGTTCGCAAGAGCGTAGCCTTCTTGCGCGGGCTGAAAGCTTAAACCGGCACTTGCGGCGGCCTGCGAGTGTGCCAGTTGGTAGCGGCCTGGTAGGAGTGGGCCACCCGGAAGAGCGCGGCCTCATCGAATGCCTTTGCGCAAAACTGAATGCCGAGCGGCAACACGGGCGGGCCGGCGGTGAAGCCACAAGGCAGCACGATCGAAGGAATGCCGGTCACATTTGCGAGGTTCAACGTGTCCGGCCGCGGCGGTGGAGGCGGATCGGGCGGCACATCGGTGCCAACAATCTCGTCGGTGAGTTTGGGCGCGGCGTTGCCGGCGGGAAGCATCGGCACGTCGCAAGTGGCAAAGACGCGGCGCATCTCCTCAATCAACATCGTGCGCACGCGCAGGGCCTTGATGTAGTCCGTGGCGCTATAAAATCCGCTGGCCTCGAGCCGCTCTCGCACCAACGGGTCAAACAGCTCGGCGTTCTCTCGCAGCCTCTTCTCGTGGAAGGCGGCGCATTCCGAGCCCAGGATCACCGCCGAGGCCGGGCTGGCCAACTCGGCGTGGCGCACGGTGACGTCCACCATCAATGCGCCCATCTCCTTTAGCAGAGTAAGTGCGCGGCGCAAGGCCGTCTCGGTCTCCGGCTGGACGTTCTTAAAGAAATAGCTGTCGGGAACGCCGATGCGCAAGCCCTTGACGTGGCCGGTGAGAGCGCGCGAGTAGTCGGGCACCGGGGCCGCGGCGGCGTTGGTATCTTGCGGGTCCGGTCCGGCCATGACCTGGAGCAAATGCGCCACATCGGCGACGGTCCGCGCCATCGGCCCAACGTGATCGAGCGTCCAACTGAGCGTGGTCACTCCGAACAGGCTCACTCGCCCGTACGTCGGCTTCAGGCCCACCACGCCGCAACTCTTGGCCGGACCGCGAATCGAGCCGCCACTGTCACTGCCGATCGAGAGGGGCGTCATGCCGGCGGCCACTGCCGCGCCGGAACCGCTGGATGAGCCCGATGGAGAATGGTCCAGGTCCCAGGGGTTGCGCGCCGGGCCCACCAGTCCCCTTTGCCCGCTGCCCATGGCGAACTCCAGAAGATTGAGCTTGCCGACGAGGATCGCACCGGCACGGTTGAGGCGAGCGGTGACCGTGGATTCATGGGCGGGGATCCAATCCGATGTGACCTTGGATCCGTTGGTTGTACGAATGCCCTTGGTAGCCACAATGTCCTTGACGGCGTACGGCAGGCCGTGGAGCGGTCCGCGATTGCGCCCGGCGGCGATTTCTTTTTCCGCTCTCCGCGCCTGCTCCATCGCCTGGCCGGCCGTAACGGTGATGAAGGCGTTGACTTTCGGATTGAGGGCCTCGATCCGATCGAGGTACGCGCGCACCACCTCAACCGGCGAGAGCTGGCGAGTCCTCATCAGCCGGGCCAACTCCGTAGCGGATTGGAAGAGAATCTCAGACGAGGCCATGGGTAGGCCCGATCGTATCGTCGATGTCAAGGCTTCGCAGGACGCGCACCTGAGCCAGACGGCGTGCGAGCACCGGCTTGAGGATTGGCAACCGAGCTTCGCTTACGTTGCGCCCGCCAAAAGCGGATGCGGCGCGCACTGTATCGAGCGTGAGGTCTTGCTGCGCGACGGCGGGCGCCGCCACCACGTGGAAGCCGCCACCGGCGAGCGTCAGAGTCTGGAGCAATCGCCTTCTGGCAACGATCATCGTTGTCCCAGTGTACAGTTAGCCCTGCAGCCGCGCCCGTCCCAACTCAACCGCAATCGCCACCTTCGCCAACACCGTAAAGACGAAGGCGCCCATCGCGGCGATTCCAGCGCCCACCGTGAACTCCACCCAAGTCGGCGCGTACTCGTGGATCTTTCCCCAAGGCTCGGGTACAAACCCGGGGATGATCGTGCCCATTCCCTTCTCGATCTCAACGGCCAGAAACAGCCCGGCGCAACAGACCAGCAGCACCGGAAGGTTGCGCCTCAGCCGGTGAATGCTCAACGTCGCGGTGGCCGCAAACATCAGGCCGATCGAAGTCCAGATCCATGGCACTAACCGGTTATGCCCATGCAATCCGAAGAACAGATACCTGGCCGACTGCGCATGATGGGTGGAGCGATAAGTTTCGGTGAACACCTCCGAGATCGTCATCACACAGCAGACCTGTCCCGCCACGGTCACCACCATCGCCAGTTTCTGCAGCGTCGTGTCGGAGATCGGAAAGTCCGTGAAGCGCCGGATGCCCGCCAGGATCAGAATGATCAGCGCCGGCCCGGCCGTGAACGCCGTCGCCAGGAAGCGCGGACCCAAGAGCGACGAGTGCCAGTAGGGGCGCGCCGGCAGTCCGGCGAACAGGAAGGCAGTGATCAGATGCAGCGAGACCGCCCATAGGATAGACAGCATGACAAACGGCACATACTTTTTCTTATCCGGAGTCTGGCCGCGATAGCGCGCAAAGAGCAAGTAGAGCGGAATGGCGAAGTTGAGCGCCAGGTAACCGTTCAGTACGAGAATATCCCAGGCCAGCAGGGAGCTCGGAAAGTTGAGCAGCCCGATACCCGGCATCACGTGCCACAAACGCGCCGGCCCGCCCACGTCAACCACCACGAACGCGATCGCCATCAGCACCGCGCTCACCGCCACTGCTTCGCCAATCAGCACGGCCTGTTTGAAATCGACGTCGTGCAGGATATAGGTGGGCATCACCAGGATGACGGCGGCCGCCGCGACGCCTACCAGGAACGCGAAGTTCGAGATGTAGAAGCCCCAACTGACGTGGTCATGCATTCCCGTGGCGCTCAAGCCCCGGTTCAATTGCACTGAGTATGCGAACGCGCCCGCGCACATCACCAGCGTCAGCCACGCCATCCATATGTGATAGGCGCCCCCACCGGTGATGGCCTCGTGCAGCGCGTCTTTGCAGAAACTTCTAAAGGCTGTCATGGTGCTCGCGCTCAATCCATGAAGTACCAGAATTTGGGATCGGTGCCGAGGTCAACCTTCAACCGGAACACCTTCTTATTGGCCAGCACCCAACGAATCTCGCTATTGGGGTCAAGCAGGTTGCCGAAGATGCGGGCGCCGGTTGGGCATGCCTCGACGCACGCCGGATTCTTGGCCTCGCGCGTCCGCTGAATGCAGAAGGTGCATTTTTCCACCACGCCCTTGGACCGCATCCGGTTTCCCAGATAGTGCTGGTTCGGGTTCAGTTCATCTTGCGGCACTTCCGGTTCTGACCAATTGAAGCGTCGCGCATCATACGGGCAGGCCGCCATACAGTAGCGGCATCCGATGCACCAGTCGTAATCCACCACCACAATGCCGTCCGGCTCCATCCACGTCGCCTTCACCGGGCACACTTCTACGCAAGGCGGATTCTGGCAATGAAAACATTGCGTGCCGAGATAGAAGTGACCAGAGGCCGGCACCTCATGGAAGAAATTGTCTTCGGCTTTTTCAAAGTCGAAGTCGCCCTTCTTGTGCTCGTGGATGCGGATGTAGGCCATGCCAGACTTGCGGTCCTGGTTATTCTCCTTGATGCAGGCCCGCACGCAATCCATGTAGCCGCGGCATTTGGAGACGTTGAACGCATACCCGAACAGCACGTTCTCGCGCGGCTCAGCCCCACTGATATCGACTCGCCAACCCGCGCGCAATTCGTGCAACCGCTCCAGGCGCGCAATCGATTCCTGCTTCTCCTCTTCCGTCATCACGCGGTAGTTGGATTGGAAGTACTGCTTCCAATCGAGCCGCGCCGCTTCTCGCTCTTCGGCCGAGGCAAACGGATTCAGCGCCTCCATACCAGAAGCGGCCGCAGCAGTGGCGCCGGCCACGGCTGCTCCGGCTACAGCGATGGCCGTGCGTCGGTCCATTACTGTGTTCAAGATCTGGACCAAGTCAGTTCTCATTCCATTGGCTCCGGGCGACCCGCTCGAGCGGGCCATCGCCGGTCAAACGCCGGCGCGTGAGGATTGTGGCAGGCGGTGCAACTCAGCGAAACCCGCGGCGGGGCCCAGTCGGCTGCGCGCTTGCCATGTGCGCCGCCAGCCCAGTCTTTTTCCTGCGAGGCGTGACACTGCCCGCACAGCCTGTACACGTGGTCAAACGCCACCGGCGCGCCCTGCATCATCCGCAACTCGCCGCGTTCCGGCTCGGCATGGCAGGTCTGGCAGTTCATCGTCTCGGGCTTGGCGTGCCGCAGCGCGACGTTCCAATGCGCGGCAGGCTTCACCGGCTTCATCTGCGCGACCGGCACCGAGTGGCACCGCGTGCAAGGGAGCTTCTCCAGACGGCCGGAGCGCGACAGTATCTGGAAGGCCGCTACTT
Source organism: Acidobacteriota bacterium (assembly GCA_043730365.1). Taxonomy (GTDB): domain Bacteria; phylum Acidobacteriota; class Terriglobia; order Bryobacterales; family Bryobacteraceae; genus VFZP01. Next base: position 4,816 of record JAYTKJ010000712.1, read on the forward strand.
CCGGATGCCCTTCCACCGCCACGCGCGCCTGGCCTTCCAGCAGCGGTTCGCTCGAGGCAGCTTGCCGGGAAGGCGCGCGACCGGCCTTGCCGCCGCAGCCGATCGTCGCCAGCAGAATCACCGCCAATGACACGCCCGCTCCGGCGAGTCTCGTCATTGACTCATCCGTTCAAACGCCGCCGATGGCGTGAAGTTCCACGCGTGGCACTGGCGGCAGTTCACCCGCTCTGGGTGATCGATTCGTAGCTCGTTCACCGCTGCGGGCCCGGCGTGACAGGCCAGACAATTGGACCGCATCTGCAAGTCATGTGGAATCGGCGGCGGGCTGCCGGGCAGGGCAGAGCCGTTTATCTCGGGTGCCTGCATCCGCGTGAACGTCGAGCCGCGAAACAAGCCGGCCGCCTCTTGTTGGGGGACATGGCACTGCACGCACGCCGCCAATTCCGGATGCGGAGTAACCGGCGCCATCGCCTTGAACTCGGGTGTATAACCGCCATCACGATGGCACGAGAGACAACTGGCTCCTCCCCACGCCGATGGATTGAGGAGGCGATGCGGAATCACCGGCGGCGCACCGGAATAGGCTCGCCGCTCATAGAATGCTTTCAACGTGCGTGAACCTGGCTGGGCGGCTGCCGCCGACTTTGGATACTCGAGCGCGTGCGGGGACAGCCGAAACACGCCGGTCTCGGACGCCAGCGATGGCGTTTCGCCCTCACCCGTGGGCCTCTGCCGCGCCGCGCCGATGCCGCTGAGCAGCATGTTGCCTCCCGTGAAGACCACCGCCAGCATGAGCGCCGAGAGGATGCCGATCCGCCAGTATCGGTATGAGCCGCCGGCCATCGTCACGCCTTCTCGACGCGCACGGCGCACTTTTTGTAGTCCGGTTGCTTGGAGATCGGACAGAAAGCGTCGAGCGTCAACTCATTGATCAACAGCTTCTCGTCGAAGAACGGCACGAACACTTGGCCCACCGCTGGCCTGCCCCGCACGTCGATCAGCGCGGGCAGCACCAGCCTGCCGCGCCGGCTGGTGAGCCGCACCTGTTCGCCTGTGCGAATGTTCATCCGCTTGGCATCATCCGGGTGCAACTCAACATAGGCGTTGGGCATGGCCTTGTGCAGCACCGGAATTCGCCGCGTCATTGAGCCTGTGTGCCAATGCTCCACCACGCGCCCCGTGTTCAGCCAGAACGGATAGTCCCGATCGGGCCGCTCCGGTGGCGGCTCGTACGGCCGGAACCATATCCAGGCGCGACGGTCCGGCTTCCCATAAAAATCCCAACTGTCGCCTTTCGCCGCCGGATCGTACTTGGCGTGATACCGCCACTTCGTCTCCTGGCCCTTCACAAATGGCCACTGCACGCCGGGCCGCCGCTTGAGCTCTTCGTAGGAAGCCATCTCATGCTCGGGGCCATGATGGAACTTCCCGTATTCCTTCCAGATCTCTTCGATGTGATTTTCTTCGGTCCACGGGAACAGGTGACCGTAGCCGGCGCGCCGCGCGACTTCGATCAACTGCCAGGTGTCGCTCATGGCGTCGCCCGGCGGCGGCAGCATATGCTCGAAATGCTGTGTCCGGCGCTCGGAGTTGCCGTACATACCTTCGCGCTCAATCCACATCGCCGCGGGCAGCACTACGTCGGCAATGTCAGTGGTGGGCGTCGGGTAGACGTCGGAGACCACGATAAACCGGCCTTCTTTTTTGGCCGCGTCGCGGTAGCGCTTGAGCTTCGGCATCGTCACCATGGGGTTGGTGACTTGAATCCACATGAACCGGATCTCGCCTCGATCGAGCGCGCGGAACATTTCCACCGTGTGATAGGTGGGCTTGGGCGGAATCTTCTCCACCGGCACGTTCCAGATCTTTGCCGCCAGTTTGCGGTCCGCCTCGTTGGTTACTTCGCCATGCGGCAGCCGGTTGGTGAGCGTTCCCACTTCGCGCACGGTGCCGCACGCCGATGGCTGGCCGGTGAGCGAAAACGGACTGTTCCCCGGCGTCGAGATCTTTCCCGTCAACAGGTGCAGGTTGTAGACCAGGTTCTGGATCCACGTGCCCCGCGTGTGCTGGTTCATGCCCATACACCAGAAGCTCACCACCTTCTTGGCCGGATCGGCGTAGAGCGACGCCAGGTACTGGATGTCGCGCGCCGAAACACCCGTCAGCGCCTCTACTTTTTCCGGCGCGTACTCTTTCAGCGCCTCGCGATACTGCTCGAACGTGATGGCCTCGGCCTGCTCGGTAAAAGTGGCCTTGTCTTCGAGCCCGTAGCCGATCCCGGTCTTGCCTTTGTGAAAGCTCACGTGCCGCTCGATGAAGGTGTGGTGAATCGAGCCGGTGCGCACCAACTCGTAGGCGATGGCGTTGGCAATGGCGAGGTCACCCTGCGGGAGAAAGAGGATGGACCGGTCCGCCGCCTGGGAGGTGCGTGTCGTGCGGGTCGCGAGATCAATGATCTTGATGTCGGGCCGCTTGAGCCGGCGTTCGAGCATCCGCGAGAACAACACCGGATGCATCTCCGCCATGTTGTTGCCCCAGAGCACGAACACGTCGGCGTGGTCGATATCGTCGTAGCAACCCATGGGCTCGTCGAGGCCGAACGTGGTCATGAACCCGGTGACGGCGCTGGCCATGCACAGGCGGGCGTTGCCCTCCACGTTGTTGGTGCCGATACCCGCCTTGAAGAATTTCGAGGCCGCGTAGCCGTCGGGAATCGTCCATTGGCCTGACCCATAGATGGCCACCGAATCTTTGCCATGGGCGGCGATGGTGGCTTTCAACTGCTCAGCCACCAGCGTCAGCGCCTCTTCCATGGGCACCGGCGTTAGCTTGCCGTTCTTGCGCACGAGCGCTTGCTTGAGCCGGTCCTCACCATAGAGCGCCATCACCGAGTGGTAGCCTTTGACGCAGCAAAGGCCCTTGTTCACCGGGCTGGAGGGATCGCCTTTGACGGCTACGGCCTTGGCGTTGGAGATCCCGATCAGCAGGCCGCAGCCCGTCCCGCAAAATCGGCAAGGGGCTTTCTTCCACGCGACATCGGAAGGGAGCTTGGCGGCTGGAGCGGCGAAAACAATGCCGGGCATGAGGGTCTCGGCGGTGGTGATGGCCGCTGAGATAGCGAGATTTTTCAGTACTGATCGGCGGTCCATACTTTACTCCGTCCATCCTGATACGAGGGCAAGACAAGCGACGTTGGCGATCGATTCCAGCCTCCGTTCGAGGTCTCGCTGCGCGGCCTGATCCGGTGTTTCGGTCACCAGCACCAGCACGGGGCTATTCTCGGCCGCAAGAACTTCACAGCCTGGTAGAGCGGCCAGACTCTCGGCGACAAGATCCAGGCGGCCCTCGGCCGGATAGACCAGATAGCTTTGGATGGTCATGCCGAGCGTTGGGTGTTTTGACCCAATTGACGCGATAGAGTGCGTGATAAGCCCCAACTTGGTTACTGTTTCCGTCATCCCTACCAACAATACAGCAAGCCTCGGGCCAACTAGCTCTGGCGCAACAGCCAGCGCGTTGCGTTCTGCTGGAGCTTGATGTACTCGGGATTCCACAGATCGGTGAGTAAGTGGCCGGGCCCCAGGTAGCAGACGCGGCCCTTGCCGTAATCATAGGCCCAACCGGCGGGAGCGGTGGCGCCCAGCTCCTTGTAAGTAAGCCCGTCTTCATTGACGCTTTCGAGCAGCAGGTGCTTGGCGTCCTTCTCGTATTTCATGTAATGCTGCTCGTCGGTGACGATGAAGTCTTTCACGCCGCGCGTAACGGGGTGGTCTGCATTCTTCACCTTCACCTTGAAGGTGCGGATGGGCGGGTGGCCCTCGGTCACTGCGCCCAGGACGTCGCGAAAGTCCGGATTGTACGGCGCGATGTAGGTGACGTTGTGCATGAACAGGACACCGCCACCGCGTTCGGCGAATTGCCGGACGGCGCGACCCTGCTCGGGGGTGATCCAGTAGTGCGGCTTGGCGTCGGGCTTGGGGACCGGTGGGTCGCTCACCAGCTTCGGCTTGCCCGTGTTCACCCAGGCGGCGTTGGTGGTTTCGTCGGGGTAGCCGTCTGGCCACGTCATGCCATCGCGCAGGATGATGAGCAGCTTTCGGCCCGCGAGATTCTCGGTGTTGAGCTCTTTGGTCTCGTCGCAGAAGTCGATGGAGACGCCGGCGTCGCGGCCAATGGTGCGCGCCAGGCCGGTGCGGATGTAGTCGCTGTTATGGTAGCGGTCGCCGATAAGGGCGAAAGCGGTGGCTTTAGCCCCGCGGAGGATGAATGGCGCACTCAGCGCGCCGCCAAGAATTCTTCTACGAGTCAATATTGTCACGGTTGGTCACCTCATCTTAACTCTGCCGCATCAACCACCGCACCGCGTTCTGCTGCAGTTTGATGTACTCGGGATTCCACAACACCGTCAGCATATGCCCTGGCGACAGGTAGCAGACGCGCCCCTTGCCATAATCGTAGGACCAACCGGCAGGCGCGGTGGCGCCCAAGTGCCGATAGGTTAGCCCCTCTTCGTTCACCGTTTCCAGGAACATGTGCTTGGCGTCTTTGTCGTACTCCATATAGTGCTGTTCGTCGGTGACGATGAAGTCTTTCACGCCTTTGGTGATTGGGTGATCCGCATTCTTGACGCGCACCTTGAACGGGCGAATGGGCGGATGGCCGGCGTAGGCCGCGCCGAGCACATGGCGGAAATCGGGATCGGTCAGACCCACGTGCGTCACGTTGTGCAGGAACAACGCCGCGCCGCCGTTCTCGACAAAGGCGCGGACGGCCTTGCCTTGCGCGGGCTTCATCCAGTTGGCGGGCTTGCCTGGCGCCGGCGGCGTGGGCGGATCAAACACCAGCTTCGGCTTACCGGTATTGACCCAGGCGGCGTTGGAGGTCTCGTCAGGATAGCCGTCGGGCCAAATCATGCCGTCGCGCAGGATGATCAGGAGCTTGTAGCTTTGGAGCGTCTCGGCGTTCAGGTTCTGCGTTTCATCGCAGAAGTCGATCGAGACGCCGAGTTCCTTCCCGATGGTGCGGCTGAGTCCAGTGCGGATGTAGTCAGAGTTGTGGTAGCGGTCGCCGATCAAGGCGAAGGCGGTGGCCTTTTGCGCAGCGGAGGTGGCCGCGGCTCCGGCGAGCGCGCCCAGCATCGAACGGCGAGACGTGGTCTGCATTCCGGGGATTGTATCGCAACCACCGATTGATATCATCGGGAGGTGCCGGAGCAAGAACCCGCGGCGC
>JAYTKJ010000713.1:0-4265 GCA_043730365.1 Acidobacteriota bacterium
CGCCCAGGGCCAGTGGCGTAGAGTTCCGCCTTGGACGATCGCTGCAACGCCAATCCCACTGCGGCGATGGCGGCGGCGATCATACCCCAGGCCACCAGCCAGTCACGGCCGATCAGAAAGCCGGAGAGAAGCGGCCCGAGAATCTGGCTGATCGACGAGAGCGATTGCATCAAGCCCATCACCGTGCCCTGTTCTATCGGACTGGTGCGGCGGCTGACGAGGCTGGAGATGATTGGCCGCAGAAACCCCGTGAGGGCCAAAGCCGTGATGCCCGCGTACATGATCGGGATTGACCAGGCAATTGCCAGGATTGCCTGACTGGAAATGGCTGCTAGAAAACCGATCACCATCAATCGCGATTCACCCAGTAGCTTGATGAGACGCTGCAGCAGGAAACCCTGCACGACGATGCCAAGCAAGCCCGCGTACGTCATCGAGTAGGAGACGCCGGACGTGTTCAGGCCAAAGCGGCGCTCGGCATACAGCGCAAAGCCGCCGAAGAACATCCCAAAGCAAACCTGGAACGCGAAGAATTGCCAGAGCAGCGGCGCGATGGCCGGGCGGCGCAGGTATTCGGTGTAGACGCTAAGATCGAACACCGACACGCGGCGCGGTTCGGGCATTTCCGGTTGGCCGGGCTCCGGCTCCGGCTTCGGCGGATTGGCCGGCAGGAGCACCAGGGTCGCGATCAGGCTGGTCAACGACAATCCGGCCGCCACCAGCACGGCCGCGCGGTCTCCGAAATGCGAGGCGACGAAAGCGGTGGAGGCCGGGCCAATCAGGAAGCCGACTCCAAACGCGATTCCCAGAAATCCAAACGCTTTGGCGCGCTCGCTGGGTTTGGAAACATCGGCGATGTAGGCTTGCGCTACGGTGATGTTTCCAGCTGTCGCGCCGTCAATGATGCGCGCCAGGAAAACCACCCAGAGGCTCCAGGCCGAAGCCATCAATAGCAGTCCGAGAAAGGTCCCCAGTTGGCTGGCCAGCAATACCGGCTTGCGCCCGAACCGGTCAGACAGCCGGCCCAGGGGCGGGCCGGAGATCAAAGAGAAAAAGGCGTAGATCGATAGCAGCCCACCCACTTGCTGCGCCGACGCCCCAAACGTCCGGGCATAAAACGGCAAAAGGGGTATGAGCATCGTCAGGCCCAGAATGTCTACGAGCACGATGAGGAAGATCGGTACGATCGGGGAGCGCGTCAATGTACCAGCTTAGCGGACACAGTCCTATGGGGCGAAAAATCCGTTGGTATCCAGTATCAACTGGGTCTGGTTGGTGGCGAAGGTGGAGATCGCACCCCCGGCGCCTGCCACGACAATCGCCGCGTTGGCCACGATGGGATCGTCGGGGGCGTTCAAGGTGGAGGCCAAGGGCTGCGCTTGTCCAGCGGCCCATAGGGTTAGGTAGCCAAGTCCAGCCGTTGGCACCACGGTGGCGTTCAGTGAGAAAGCGCTGGCGCCCGCCGGTAATCCGCAGCCACTGGATGGGATTGGCCACGTCCGCGTTTGGGCGGCCGAGAGCGCCGGTCCACCCAGCGCGCCGTTCGGGTTCCGCGAATCGAGGACGCGGCACGGTGACACAGGGTAAAAGCGCTGCGCGTTGGGTGCACCGGGGGGTGCGAAATAGCCGTTGATATCCACCACCAGATGTGTAGCCGAGGGGGTAAAGGCGTTGATCGCTCCGCCACTTCCCGCTTGCACGATGGCGGCATTGGCCACAATCGCTCCGGTGGGCGCATTCAGTGTCGAGACCAGGGGCTGCGCTTGTCCGGCCGGCCACAACGTCAGATAGTCCAGCGGCCCGGATGGGACCACGGTGGCGTTGATCGAATAGGCTCGCGCGCTCGTCGGGATGCCGCAGCTGGAAATCAGCACGGGCAAGGTGCGCACACCATTAGCCGTCAGGATCGGACCGCCTAATACCCCCGTGCCGTTCCTGGTGTCGGCCACCCGGCATTGTGTTACCGGATAGAAGGCCAAGGCTGCGGAGTCTGCGCCGGCATCGACAAAATATCCGGAGATATCCAAAACCAACTCGGCCGGGTTGGTGGCCGAAACACTGACCGCGCCACCCGTACCAGCCGCAACCAGCGCCGCGTTGGCTTTGATGCGCCCATCGATCGAGTTCAGCGTCGAGACTAAAGGCTGGGCTTGGCCCGTGGGAAAAATCGTGATGTAGCCGAGTGGTCCTTTCGGCACTACCGTCACGTTCAGAGCGTAAGCCTTGGCGGTGCCTGGTATGCCGCAGAAGGCAGACGGAATCGGGAAGCTGCGTGGTGTGCCCGCGGCCAACGCCGGTTTACCGAACTGCCCGAGGTTCTCGCGGGTGTCAGCGATGCGGCAGGGAGTCACGGGAACGAAATGCAGGCCGCTGCCGGAGGAGATGGGCGGAGCGGCCGCCTGAGTAACAACGATGGTGACCCCGTTGACGCGGATACTCCCGGCGCGGGCCAGGGTTGAGGAGTTGGCAAGCACGGAGAAGCCGAGAGTGCCGTTGCCGGAAGCGGCCGTTGGCTGGCCCAGCGTAATCCAGCTATCCAGAGAGATGGCCGCCCAGACTCCAGCAGAAGTAATGGCCAGGGTTCGCGAGCCGCCATTCTCGGGGATGCTGACAGTAGTCGGCTGCACCGTGACCGCAGCCGTTGCGCCCGTCTGCGTAACCGTCAGTACCGCCTCGTTCACTTGGATGGTTGCCGATCGCGAGGCCGGGTCAGGATTGGGCGCCACGCTGTAGCTGAGAGTCGCGTTTCCGGCTCCCGAGACAGCCGAGCTAATCGTGAGCCACGGGGCACTGGACGTGGCGCGCCAAGCCAGTGACGGCGACCCCGCGCCGATCGCGGACGATCCAGGGCCTCCGATGGCGTTGAACGAAGCCGCAACCGGGTTTAGTCTGGTGGTCTGCTCGCTCGTGCGTAGGACGAGGTCGAGCCGCCCGATCGTGCTGTTGACGATCGATACCGTGGCGGGCGTCGAAGACCCTGCCACCGCGGACTCGCCGTTTGCCAGGTAGTCGCCCGCCGGACCAGGGATCGTGCGATAGTCTCCATTCACGCCACTTACCGCTCCAAAGCTGCGCCCTGACTGCGCCACCACTACCTGCGCACCAGCCACCGTCGCATTCGAAGTATTGCGAACCGTGCCTTCAAGCCGGCCCATGTTTTGCGATGCCAACGGGGCGACGTTCGTTGTGCCATCGGCGCTCACCGTCTGATTGGCGAGTGAACTCACCGTTCCGAACATGGTGGCAGCGCGCAAGTCATAGGTGCCCGCCGGGACGTAAAGGCGATATTGGCCCGTAGCGTTGGTGAGGGCGACTCCGCGCACGGCGCCTCCTTGCAAGGCAGTGACAACCATGCCGGCTTGCGCCGAGCCGTTCAGGGTCACCGTGCCGGTGAACGTGCCGTGGGGAACTCCCATTTGTAAATGGGTCGGCGTGTCGGCGCCGGCGACGATGGTGATGGGGACACTGAGCGTGGTCAAGCCCGGGGCAGCCACCGTCATCGTGTAGTCACCCGGAGCAATGCCTGTGAAACTGAAGGTCCCAGCAGATAACGTGGGGAAGGCCGTCGAGTTGAGCGTCACCGTGGCGCCGGTAAGCGCCAAACCCGCAGCGTCACGTATCTGGCCAACGACACCTCCCAGCCCACTGGCTCGCCAATTCACGCCGGTGATAGCGCGCTCGGCATCCATGCGGCCCCAGCCAAAATCAGGAGAACGGCCGTCTTGCGAGAGGTCGGCGGACTGCTCAATCCGCAGCACAACAGAATCGGCCGGCACACCGGGCGAAGCCATCGCCAGCAGTCCTGCGAGGGCCGCGGCCTGGGGAGCCGCCATCGAAGTTCCAGAAATTAAGGCGTAGCTGGGCGCATATCGGCTTCCAGCCACTGGCGTCGTGGTTAGAATCGACAGGCCCGGCGCCGCCACATCGATCGACGAGCCCCGGTTTGAAAACGAAGCCACGGCACCGCTGGTATCTAGAGCACTGACAGCCATCACATGATTATTGCCTGCCGGATACACCAGAGTGGTCCCCGAGTTGTTGCCTGCCGCGGTTACCACAACGACGTTGCGAGACCATGCGTAGTCGCACGCGTCTTGCAACGCTTGCGAGTAGCCTGGCCCCGAGAGGCTCATCGTGACCACCCGCGCGCCACCATCCACGGCGGCCACGACGGCATCGGCTAACAGCGAGTCAGTGGAGGAGCCGCTGGCGTTCGCCACCTTGTAAATGGCCAGTTCAAGCATCGCGCCAAGGGACGCCACACC
>JAYTKJ010000714.1:0-4950 GCA_043730365.1 Acidobacteriota bacterium
TCCATGTCGCGCGAAATCCAGGCCGGCGCTAGCCACACTTAGCCTTGTGCATAGGTCTCCACTTTGAAGGCTGCAATCGCGCCCTTCTTGACCAAGCCATTTTCGATGGGCGCTTTGAACTTGGGATGCTTGGGACCCCAAAACGGCGTCAGCACCCAGCGCGTGCCCTTCGAGTCCAGCCACGAAGCCAGCGAGCCCCAGATGCCAGCCTCGGCGAAGTCGACAATTTCGTTACAGATGAGCGGCGTGCGATAGACGGGCGTGCGGTGATCGTCGCCGCCAATCGAGGCGGTGTCCATGAAGTAGAGCCGGCATTCTTTGCTGGCGTCAATCATGTACTCTTTGCCCTTGTAAGGGAAAATCGTGGGCGTCACTTGCATGTCGAGATCGCGCTTGACCAGCCACTCGGCATTGGACGGACCGTAGTAGTCGGCGAGTTCCAGCTCCTTCGTCGTCGGATTCTGCTTCACGCCGATGATGCCGTTACCGTAGACGCCGTTCTCGGGATCCCAGCGTCCGTCACCGGTGCCGGTGTACATAACGTCATTGGACGCGATCGCCGGCCCCGAGCGTCCCCACATGCCTCCACCCGCCGGGCCCCAACTCCCCACTTTTTTCGTGGCGAGGTCATACGTGTAGGCCATGTTAGGATTGCCGCCGCAGCCTTGCGCGCTGTGGGTATAGATCACATTCTTGTGCAAGCTCATCGCGTAGGGTTTGCCGTTGGGCGGCATGAACATGGCCGGCGGCTCCAGATCTTCTCCCGTGCCGGCATCGAGCTTACGCAGCCGTCCATCCCATGACGCCGCGTAGATGATGTACTTGCCGGGGCCATCGCCAGGGCCGATGGTGACGTTGGCCGTCATGCCGCCGGGGCAAAGCACGCTGGGGCCGCGCGAATTCGGGCCGTCCTGAAACGTGCTGTCAAAATGCCGCCTCCAAACCAACTCGCCAGTGGCGACGTCGATCGCAAAGACGTTGTCGGAGACGCCCGCCTGGATCACCACCTGCTTGGGTCCGCCGGGCGTGTTCACGCTGCCAATCACCAGCGGCGGCAGCAGCGAGTGCATCGCCCGCACCTGATTGTCGAGCTTGATCGTCCAAAGCAGCTTGATGTCTTTGGCGGTGGACGTACTGAGAATCTTCTCGTCCTTCTGCCAGTTGGAGCGGACCACATCGCTGCCGTCGGTAAGCCAATCGGCTCCCCAGGCGGATGTGGCAAGTAACAGGCAGGATCCAGCGGCCGCCGTCAGGATTGTTCTCATGGAAATGTCTCGCATTTTGGATTGAAGCCATACTATACAACAGTCGGCCAGCCCAGGGATTCGATATATTATCTAGTTCCGGTCCCGAGCCGGCAAGGAGCATTCAGAAGATGACAAGTTTTGTCCGAGCCGCCGTCCGCACCGGCGCCGCTCTTGCGATGGTGAGCCAGGTGTACGCTCAACGCGGGTCGGGGGATTGGACCACGACAGGGTATGATGCGCAGCGCTCCCATTGGCTGAGAAACGATGCGAAGATCTCGCCGGCCGTGATGAGCAAGCCGGGTTTTGAGCTGCTCTGGAAGGTCAAGCTGAAAGGCACGCTTACTCCACCGGCGCTGCTCGATTTCTATATCGGCCACCGGGGTTTCCGCACGCTCGGATTTGTGGGCACCAGTCCGGACGTCGTCGTGGCGCTCGACACTGACCTGTCGCGCATCGAATGGGAAACCAAAGTGGGCTCCGGCGCGCCGGCTACGCCGGGTACGCCGCAATGTCCCGGCGGGATGACGTCCAGCGTGGCGCGCATCACCAGCTTGGCCTACGCGCCGATGGGCGGTGGGATGGGCCGTGGCACGCCGGCCAAAGGCGGAGTGGGCGAGCCTGGGGAGGGCGCGGTGACTCTGCGCAATCGGCCCCCGCAGCCCAATTTCCCTCCACCACCTGCCGCCGCATCCACCAAAGGCGGACGCCGGACTGCTACCCCGCCCGGCCCGTTCAGCCGTGGGCCGCAGTATGTCCATGCGATTTCGAGCGACGGCAAACTGCACATGATGTATCTGGCCAGCGGCGAGGAACCGAATCCGGCCTTGCCGTTCCTGCCGGCGAATGCGAATGCGCGCGGCGTGCTGGTGTTTGACAACGTGGTCTACGCAGCCACGGTGAATGGCTGCGGCGGCGTGGAAGACGGACTGTGGGCGCTCGATCTGGAATCGAAAAAGGTAGCCCAGTGGAAATCCACCTCCGGCAACGTCGTGGGCACGGACGGCTTCGCTGCTGGTCCAGACGGCACGCTATACGTCGCGGCGGGCAACGAGTTGGTGGCTTTGGAGCCAATAACGTTGACGCCGAAAGGCTCGTACAAAACCGGTGGCGCGGTTTTCACTTCTTCGCCGATCGTGTTTGAGTTCAAGGGCAAGAACGTGATTGCGGCCTCCAGCGGCGACGGCAAGATTCATTTGGTGAACTCCGACGGCATGGCTCCGGTTGAGGCTTTCGCCGCGGGCTTGGGCAACTACGCCGTGGGCGCGCTGGCCAGTTGGCAGGATGCCGGTGGCTCGCGATGGCTGCTGGCGCCCTCGGCCACCAAGGTGATGGCCTGGAAAGTGGCTGACAAAGGTGGCATGCCGGCACTGGAACCGGGCTGGGCCTCGCGAGACCTGATTTCGCCGATCACGCCCGCCATTGTCAACGGAGTGATCTTCGCGGTGTCGGCCGGCCGGCGCACTACGCCTGCCGTGCTCTACGCGCTTGATTCCGGCACCGGGAAGGACGTGTGGAGCAGCGGCAAGTCCATCCTGTCGTCGGTGACCACTGGCGGGCTGGCTGCGGGTGGGGCGCGAGTCTATGTGAGCACGGTCGACGGCACCCAGTACGCTTTCGGAATTCCGATCGAGCATTAAACGGGCGGCGCGCATCGGTAAAATGAAAGAGAGATGCGTAGTCTACTATTCCGGCTTTCACTTTCCGCGTTTTCGCTGCCGGCACTGCTGATGCCCCAGGCCCCGGCTCTGCCCGATGGGCCCGGGCGTGAAGAAACCGAGCGGCTTTGCAAGAACTGCCATGAAGTCGCGCGTAGCGTCTCGCGTCGACAGGATCGTGACGGTTGGCAGGCTACCATCACCAAGATGGTGGGCTTCGGCACCAAGGGAACAGACCTGGAGTTCGCGGCGATCATCGAGTATCTGGCCAAGAACTATCCGGCCGATGCCCTGCCGCCGGTCAACGTGAATACCGGCACGGCGATTGAACTGGAGAGCGGACTGGGATTGCGGCGCTCTCAGGTGGCCGCGCTGATTGCGTACCGCGAGAAGAACGGCAAGTTCAAGACGACTGCCGATCTGAAGAAAGTGCCGGCCATCGATTTCGCCAGGCTGGAAGCTAAGAAAGACCGGATCGTTTTTTAGCGTTGGGCGAATCGCGGACCACTGTCCCGACAGCGGCAAGCCACTATTCCTGCGACGTGACGCCCCGCGGAAAGAGAGCTAGATAACAGGCGCAGGTTTGTTTTCCGCTGAAGACGAGCGCTACCAGATCGGATGGATCGCCGGGGTCTCGGAGGCGAGCTTAAGAGTACGGATGCGCTCCACCGGACCGCGTTCGAGCCCATAGCCATAGGAGAGAGTCTGCAGATCGGCGCTCACGGCCCGCACGACGCAAAAAGGGCCGGTTGCTACGTCGGCGGAGGTCACGTTGACCAACGCAACGCGCACGCCGGCCGCGTCCAACTCCGACGCGCATTTCACCAGGGAGCGCTGCGGGGCGTCTTCATCGAAATCGCGGAGGGCGAGAGGTGCGTCGACACTACGCAACCGGTTGAATGCCGACGCACGTTCCCGGGGAAAATAGTAGCTGGCATGCTGAAGCATTTCCCGAACAGAACCGGGACCGTCCGGTACTGGCAGCATGTTCGAGCGCATCATGCGCCGCAGATAGGGACCGGTCTGGCCAAGTTCAAGAATGGCCTGCCGAAGCGCCAAGCGTGAGTCGAGGTCGGCGCCGAGCCCGATGGTGGCTCCTGGGTATTGCTCGCCGTCGCCCAGACCCAGACACAATACGGTCGTGCCACAGACGCTGGTAGGGAGGACATAGACCTCGACCTTCGCTCCCAGCGCTTCGACGCCATCGAGCACGCAGCGCAGTAACGGATCGAGCGTATCATCAAGCTCAACCCGCCGCCCGCGAGCGGCGGTGAGCCAAGCCGCCATAAAGGCGTCGCGTTCGACCAACTCCAGCGTTGCTCGCAGCCCGGCTTCATCCTCGTTGGTCGACGCGGCCAGCCCATTAGACGTTCCTTGACAGATTAGATGTTCCGGGCTTATGGTCAACGACAAGAACGCAAAGACGGCGGGAACCCACACCGGCGTGCCGTTACCTAACCACTTGCCGAGGACCCATGGATGGCGAATGCATGGGTCGAATCGGACGTAGGGGAAGCCGTCACGCTCATATTGGGCGTCCGCATACGCACCGGCCCGTGGATCCATAAACTCACAATCGAGATCGTCCGGGCGTTCCCAAATGATCCGTCGTGAGTCTGGCACCGAAGCTGAATATCGCTCGATGGCTTCACCGACCGCGGAGAGCACCGCACCCGAAACGGTCAAGCCCTTTCCCCACCCAAGGGGCAAGCTCCGAAGCGAGCCATCCTCTTCCATTAGGTGCGGTGGGGCCGCAGTCGCGATGATCGGAAGGCCTGCACCACCGCAGTCGCCTGGAGGCTCGATATAGAGGTTGCTGATGATCCCGGTACGCTGATCGACCCAGCCCGCAAACGCGCCGAGCACGACCTCCGGCGAATCTTCAGGCGAAAGCCGTATGGGCTCTCGATCGGCAATTGGGTAAGCCCCCGCGCCACCGCAGATGGTGCAACGCGGGAGAGGAATAACCCGGTGGAGCGACGCCTCGAGAGTCCCGGCATTGATAACCAGCAGGTGATCGAGCAACTCCGAGCGTTCCGGCCCGTGGC
>JAYTKJ010000715.1:0-7931 GCA_043730365.1 Acidobacteriota bacterium
CTTTGTTCACCGGCCGCATGATTTCCCGGTGGCGAAGCCGGCGGCGGCGGTCCAGCGATCGACGGAGGCCTTGGCCCAAGCGGGCATGGGCACGGTGCGCACGCGGCTTCCCTTCCCCACCAGGTCGACGAGCACCCAGCGGCCGTCGCGCGGCTGATGTGTTCAAGCGTCAGCGCAGGCGAGTTCGCTGCGGCGCAGCCCGCCCGCAACCAATCAGCAGAGCCAGGAGGGCCTGGTCTCGCGCTGGCCCTGGTTGACCCCGGGTTCCTGGCGCTCTCCTAGGCTGCGGAGTCCAGATCGAACTGCTTGATGCGGACTTCGCCTTCGGGAAACCGAGCCGTGATTTCGAGCTCTCCGCCGAGAGCGGTGATGACGTCGCGGAGCGTGCTCACATACATGTCGGCGCGACGCTCGAGTTTTGAAACGGTGGCTTGTTTGATGTTCAGCCGCCGCGCCAATTCTTCCTGCGTCGTGGCCCGGGCCTGGCGCAACTCGTTCAGCACCATTTCGCCGGTGAGCTTGGCGGCTTCGGCGTCCGAGCGTGCGAGGGCTGCGGGGGACATTCGCGCTTCGAGTTCACGAAATGATTTAGCCATTGAGGAGATTCTCCTTTTTGAGTTGAGCGATGTGTTCGTCGTAGAGGCGATCGGCGATGGGCACAAAGGTGTCATACCAGCGCTTCTCGCCCCCTTTGTTGCCTCCGAGCAAGAGGATGGCGACACGGCGGGGATCGAAAGCGTAGAGCACCCGGTAGGGTAGTCCAGTGTGCTGAATGCGGAGTTCACGGAGGTGAGCGTGCCGGGAGGTGGTAATCCCCGAACTATAGGGAAACGGTAGAGCGGGACCGGCGCGGCGCAAAAGCTGCACTACGGTACGGACGCTCTCCTGCTCGGCTTCAGAGAGGGCGTCCCACCAGACGATAAACTCGTCGGTGACCTCGACCTCGAATTCTCGCTCCACCTCAACAATATAGCACAAGGGCTATATTGCTGTGACCGCATAGCCTTCGATAAGTGGCATTATCATAGGTGATTACGTTTGAGGTTATGCCGGATCCCTCCCTTACGTGGTTTAATAGGTGAAGCCCCATGCCCGCCCAACCCGCTTGGTTCCACCGCCTTCCCGCCATTCTATCGGAGCTAGAGGGGTTGGATTGCGAGTACCTCGACCGCCAGGCTGTCGAACGGCTCTTCGGCGTCCGCAGCCGCCGGGCGCGTCAGTTGATGGCCGGCCTCCCTGCCCTCCAGGTCGGCAACGCCGTCGCCGTCAGCCGCCTGGCTCTGCTCGAACGGCTCCGCTCCACCGCCACCGGTGCCCCTTTCCAATGGGAGACCCAACGCCGGCAACGCGTCAGCGCCGCGCTGCGTGAACTCCGCCAACAAGCCGCCGCCAGCCGCGTCCCCCTCCCTGCCCCGGTCGTGGGCCCGCTCTCCCCCGACATCCAGTTGCACCCCGGCGAACTCCGGGTGTCGTTCACGGACGCCCAAGACCTCGCCGCCAAGCTCTTCGCCCTCGCCCAGATGATGGCCAACGACTGGGAAGCCTTCCGCCAGCGCGTTACTGAAGAGCCTAAAG
This sequence comes from Acidobacteriota bacterium, assembly GCA_043730365.1. Lineage (GTDB taxonomy): Bacteria > Acidobacteriota > Terriglobia > Bryobacterales > Bryobacteraceae > VFZP01. Next base: position 1,576 of record JAYTKJ010000715.1, read on the forward strand.
GGGAGGCCACGTCACGAGTGATAGCTAGTAGCTATCGGATACTATAAACATATCCGATATCTTAGGGATACTATTGTATATCCGATAGCTATCGGATACTATTATGGTATGCCAACCGTCGTTTTCGCCAATCCCAAAGGCGGGGCAGGGAAGTCCACCGCGGCCACTATCCTCGCTACGCAGCTTGCGCTGAAAGGGGCGAACGTTACAATCCTCGATGCCGACCCCAACAAGCCGGTCTCCGAATGGGCCCAGCACGGCGCGCGCCCGGACAACATCTCGGTCATTGCCGATATCTCGGAGTCCAGCATCATCGATGAGATCGACGCCGCAGCCGAGAAGACTCCGTTCGTCGTGGTGGACCTCGAAGGCACCGCCTCAATGATGGTGGGCTACGCTATCAGCCGCGCCGATCTGGTCATCATCCCGATCCAGGGTTCGCAGCTCGACGCCAAGCAGGCTACCAAGGCCATCCGGTTGATCAAGCAGCAGGAAAAGGCGTTCCGCAAAACTATCCCTTTTGCCGTCCTGTTCACCCGCACACCGGCCGCGCTCCGGCCACGGACCTTGATCCACATCCAACAAGAATTCCACAAGCACAATATCCGCTCGTTTGTCACGCAGCTCCATGAACGCGAGGCCTACCGTGCGTTGTTTTCGTTCGGCGGTACGCTCGAAACCCTCGATCCATCCCAGGTCAGCGGCCTTCAGAACGCAATCGCAAACGCCCGTGAATATGCCGCCGAGACCGTGGCGATGCTGCGCGAAGCACCGGGCGAGCAACAAAAGGCACAAGAGGCAGGGGTAGCGTGATGGCCGAGCGCGTACAGCTTTTCGATGACAACGCGGATTTTGACGTATCCGCTTTCACACCCAAGAAGGCCAAACCGTCCGCGCCGGCGCAGGAGGCCGTTCGCGCCGTCTCCGAAGGCGCGAACTTCAAGAGCCGCGAGCCAGTCCCAAGCGTGCCCGCCAAGCTGGAAAAGACAAGGCAACGCCGCCGACGCACCGGTCGTAATCTCCAGCTCAATGTCAAAGTGGCGGCCAGCACGCTCCAATCCTTTTACGAGATCACCGACCGTCACGGCTGGGTTCTCGGCGAAACACTGGAGCGCGCGATAGCGGCCCTGCAAAGGGAGCTGGTCGCGAAGCCATGAAGAGGGACAAGGAAGCAAAACGTAAAGGCTTGGTCAGGGTCGGGGATCTCCTCAAGGACACCCTGCCAGACCGCCTGCCAGTGGCCCCGGTTGCGACCGCAGCAACCCATCCGCCACTCAAACCTACCGAGTTCGCCAACAGGCAGCTCCACCTCTTCCAGAACATTCTTTGCAACACGGAAGAGGAGCGGGAGCGGTTTTCCAATGCGATTGATCTTTGGGACAGCATCCCGCGCTATGCGGTGAGCCGCCAAGCTATGGCGCGGGCCCGAACAAGCGGAAAGTTCCTGGAAAACCATACTTCCGTTTTCCACTACCGCGAGCGGACCTATGCCGTGACGATCTCGCCGGCGCGCGTCACCGATCTCGACGGTCAGCAGCGCGACTACTACCCCAGCACAACGGAGGAACTGGTCGAGGAGTCTTTGCGCAAACTCGCCCTGGAGCAACAGCAGGGGTTCTTCGACAAGCCCAGCTACCGCAGCGGCGTCCTGTTCACCATCTACGCCTTACGCGAGGAATTGGCCAGATGCGGCCATGCGCGCTCCTACCAGGAGATCGTTCTTGCGCTGAACATCCTTTCCAAGTCCACCATCGAGATCCGCGAAAACGGCAAGGGCGAATTGCTGGCCATCTCGCCCTACCTGCCAGCGCTGGTCGCTGTGTCCCATCACAAGCTCAGGGACGACCCCAAAGCGCGGTGGGCCGCGCAGTTCCACCCCTTCGTTACCGAAAGCATCGACAAGGGGATGTATCGCCAATACGACTACGACGCCGTGATGTCCTACGATGGCCGACTCGCGCGGTGGCTACACAAGTACCTTGTCCTCAAATACACCTTCGCGGACTTGTCCAAACCCTTCCGAATGCACTACACCACGATCAAACGCGACAGTGGACTCCTGAACGAATATTCACGCGAGCGCGCCGCCATTGACGCCGTCAAAGAGGCCTTCAGCGATCTGCAGCAGAAGGGGGTCCTGATCTCCTGTGAACGAAACAACATCACTGGACCGCGTAAGAAACTTCTGGATGTCGTGTTCATTGTCCGGCCGTCCCTCGATTTCATCAAAGAAGTGAAGGCTGCCAACAAGCGCCAACTACTGTCGTCCCAGCAAGAGCAAATTCCGGGCAAACGGTAGGATTGGGTGGCGAGTCACCCATCCTGATCGCCACCGACGCGGTAGGTTTAGCTGGCGACTGGGTCTGAAAACCGGTAGGTACAAGTGGCGGATACCGGTAGGTACAGGTGGCGGATGGGCCTTTTCCACAGGCTGAAACGGTAGGTACAGGTGGCGGATGGCCTTAAAAGCAGTAGGTACAGCTAGCACGTCACCTTTTTCTACTTCTAATGGACCCGCCCACTCAGTAGGTACAAGTGGCGGATGGTCTTAAAAGCGGTAGGTACAGCTGGCGGCTCACGCTCACCGGTAGGTACAGGTGGCGGTCAACATACTCAAACTCCACTGAATCAATCACTTCACCCACCTCTAACCTTCTAACCTTCTAATTTAACCGTTCTCTAGCCATGTCCGCCGTCAGTCACCACGGCCAGTAGGAAGGCGACTCCCCGCTTGAAGAAGCAACATTCTAAATCCCCACCAGCCTATTGGCCAGTAGGAAAAGAGGGGGGGCCTCGGCCCTGGAGGACGTCGTTCCAATCCGCACCATTCTCTTCCGGCTGGTGAACGATGAAGACCACATCGGGACGCTCTGCTTTCCCAACAGCCTGGCGCAAGGCTTCAACCATGTCGGTCCCGCCATTGTCGTTATCGGTAGCCGCAACAACGGTTGCCCCAGGGCCCAGGCGTTTGACTGTAGCTGTGACCAGATCAGACTGGTGCGGGCTCATTTTGCCACCAGTGCTGGCGTAGCGGGTCACAGAAGATGGGAACAGGGCTGCGTACGACAGGGCATCAATCGCACCTTCCGCAATCACCAGATGCGTATCGAGGGCCTCAGTGTGTGAAAACCAGAGCCCCTTGGTACCGCCTCCCGAAAACCCCGTAAAGCCGCGGTTCTTTATCTCATACCCACACAGCCCTTCCTGATCGAAATGTGGCAGGATTGCGTTACCGTGATCATCGATCCGCACCCTTCCGGCAAAGCGCCCCGAGGTGAGCAGGCCAAGAGGGATGCGGCGCTCTTGCACCAGATACGGATGATCGGCCGCCGTCAGCATGCGCCAGAAGGCCCTGTCGATCGTCAGCCGGTCATCGGTACGCCGCCCAAGCGGCTTGAAATCCCTCAGCGCTTCCGCCATACGCCCGATCCAAGGTCGTAGAGCCATACGCACATGGCCAAGCGAACACCGCTGCCGTTTCAGGACGAAATCGATGATCGAGCCGTTATCGGCATCGTCCCGGACGCTAAAGTAGACATAATGTCCATCAATGTCCCTGCTGATGATGATCTTGTCGTCGGTAGCTTCTAGCCTCATGACCGCGGATCCCCGCCAGCTTTCCTTGCGGTCCAGGACGTATCCGTGATCCGTCGCGTATGCGCGGAGATCAATTTCCACCTTGAAACGTTCTAGTTCGGGGTCCCGCGTAACCGGCGTCATGATTTGTTGTCGCGCGCGTCAATCCGCTGCTACTGTGAGGTGCGTTCCCTACCAAAGTGTTCTGAGGTTGGCGGCACGAATGCGCCCATCGCGGCTGATGACCGGCACCCCGAAATACACCCCCGTCGCTGCGACGATGCGGTCAGGCATGTCCGATACCTCATTGCGGGCAACCGTCCGCATAGCTTCAACAACCTCAATACTAAAGGGCACTTCCTGAAATACGTGGTCCGGATCCATCAAAGCGGCGCGCACCTCGGTGTATGTCGTGGGAGGTATTTTCTTTTTGTCGAGAAGATAGACGATCTCGGCCAGGGTGATCGGTGACACGCCGATGCGTTCTCCGTTGGCGGCAGTCTGGTCGATAAAGGTGCCGGCGGCGGCCGATAGGCGCGCGTCGTCAAAGAGGTACCAGATCACCGTGTGCGTATCGGCGACTCCAGCGATCATCTAGAAGCCTTCGCCAAAGCCGCGGAACATGTCCTTCCGGTTCTCGTCGATGTCCTCGGCCGATGGCGCCGGCCCGTATTTGGCAAGTATGCCGCGACCGGTCTTGAGTGGCTTGCGGGCGGGAGCCGCCGCCTGATCGGCGAGTTTCCCAAGCCATGCGTTCAGCGTGAGCCCCTGCCCGGCGGCGATAGCCTTCAGGGCTGCGGCCTGATGATCGGGAAGTTCAATCGTCGTCATCGCTTTAGACTCCTTGTTCCTTCTTTCAGCGTAGAGGAAATAGAGAAGCCTGTCACGTCACGGATTTCAAACCGAACGGCTCCAACGAAGGCTGCGCTTCAGGCCGACTTGCGACGGTCTTTGTGAGGATCAGGCGTGCTGACCGCCAGTCCACGGCGCTTGAGGTCAGCGAAGATTCTCTTGAGGTCGTGGCCGTGTGCGGCGGAATAGGCGTCGCGCCTCGCGTACAAGTCGCGTAGACTTTCGTCTTCCCACCAGCGCTCATCCCGTGAGTTGGTCGGGGGTGCAGATGATGGTTTGCGAGTAGCCATGCTTGATGAGAATCCTTTCTACTTGCTGGCGGATGGCACATTCGCGCTGTGCCGAAGGTTCCACGTCAACAAGAACGAGCACTGCATGACGTTGGCGGCGGCGATGTGAATCGCATCCGGGGCAGCTCCGGGGCAGCTTTCTTTGGGATCGCTCCCGGTCGCACCAAATCCTCGGCTAGTTCCAGTATCCTCTCATCCAGTGGGAAAAGCGAGAGTCGGTGAGGAACGTGCGCCGACGTTCAATCACCACAGGATCGCCCTGTTCACATTCGTCGCGTACTTCGCTTGACCCGACGAGAGTGTACTTGCGGCGTTCGTTCTCCCACCATTGCTGGGTAGTCAGTTGCCGTCCTGCGGTCACCACGTCGCGGCTTGGGCGGGCCGCGAGGTAGCTGAGAATCGTGGTCTCAACGTAGACCCCTGGTTTGATCACATGAGTCATTGTCCTTGCCGTCCTGTCTCCTGTTCAACATCAGGGTAGGGCAGGGAACTGCGCCGCGCAGCGCCGGAAAGCAAAAAGCCTGGATCATGCCTGGGAGCCCGCTTGCTGTTGAGCAAAGAAAATTTCGTTATCGGCGCGAATGCGCTGCCACTCCGCTTCCATGGACTTGTCCTCTTCCGGATCGCCAATGGCGTCACAGAGTTCTTCGCAGTACATCTCGAAGAAGAACCGTTCCAGCTCCAGACGGTTGTCGGGATCGACCGTCGCCCAGGTGAGCATTTTGGTGCCGGGCGGGGGATTGTGGCGACCTTGGCGCTCCCACCAGCGATCAGGGAATATGGCCGCAGCAGCCGCGGGACTCGCTGTCGGGGCGCTGTCCAGCAGAGTTGAGGTCTCCGGTGAGGCGACCAGGCCGGAGACTGAAACCGCGAGCATCTCACGACGCGAGAGTGGAGCGGGCGTAGCGGGCGCGCCCGCATCCTTTTGGAGAGCATGAAAAACCGGGCGCTCGGCGAAGCAAGCCCTTCAAAATCAGCTGCGGTGTCGGGCACTCAGGCCGGGGAAACTGCGAAGACCCTTCAGCAAGAAGCGGTCCGCGTACTCCGATTTCCCCAGCCGGTACAACAACCGCTCATTGGCAAACCGCAACAGCACCTGGTTGTAATCCTGCCCGCTCGATTTGGCGTTGTTCAGCAGCTTTTGCCGAAAAGAAGAAGCGCGCGGCGATCATCATCCTGCGCATTCTGCCGGAGGAGAAAACAGCCATTGCGACCGAAGCCGGCAAGGCCGGATTGACGGTGAGCGAGTACATCCGGCGGCGGTCACTGGGCCGTCCTGTGAAGAGTCGGATGACAGAGAAAACGATCAACGAACTGCGCCGGTTGGGTGGTTTACAGAAGCATCTGGCGACCAAGTTTCAGCACAAGCGCGACGCCATCGATGAGGTGCTGGTCGCGATCAAGGCGGCGATCCTCCGGCTCGACCGGGAGGAGGAGCCTGCCGCATCATGAGCGAACTGCCGGTGAATTCCAAGAGCTACCAAACCCTGCTGGTAGACCTGGCCCAAGGAAGCTATTGTGCAACAGGCTGTTGCACAAATTCCGTGGTTCCACCATTGCGGCTGGAAGAGTGAAGTCATGCTGGCACCGATCTCTGGCAGCCGCCGCGATGGCAAGTCGAGCTTTCGGACGCTCACC
>JAYTKJ010000716.1:0-35699 GCA_043730365.1 Acidobacteriota bacterium
CCCTCCTTCATTTCCACTACCAGGATACGGTTTTCCAGTCGCGCTCGCACCGGCGCTAGACTGGCCATGGAGGTGGGCAGGCCGACATGACGCCGCACCGTGCCAACTTCGACCACCAACTCATCGCCCTTCTTGAACAGGGAGACTTCTGCTTTTTCGGTGAACGGCAGCCGAAGCCGGACTTCGTAGACGCCGTTGGTCTTGCAGAATTCATACGGGCGCTCGGTGCGCGTGACGGCGGCCGGGTCCACGCCCTCCGGATAAAGAAGATGGGCGAAGGTGCGGAGCCGCTCGACGCCCAGAATTTCGTGCTGCAGCAGTGGCACGCGGCGCAATGGCACGGGATCGAAGTAGGCTTCGAGCTCCTCCAGGAACCGCGCTTGCGAGGCGCGCCACTCGGTGAAGAAGCTATCGTGCACGGTGTCCGGTAACAGGCGGTTCACCACGATCTGGTCCACCGTCAAACCGTGCAGCGAAAAATAGACGAAAGCCCGCTGGGTCTCGCGCACGACCATCTTTTCCGCATTGGTTACCAAACGCACGCTGGTAAGGAGCGGGTCTTCCAGCAGCGTGTCGATGCCCTCGATCTTGTCGTAGAGCTCGCGGATGTTGGCGAAATAGGAGTCGGCTGGCAGGTCCACCGGCGACAAGCGGTTGGCGATCGGCCGCACGACTTTCAGCAAGCCACGCTGGACGGGGAAGACGTGCTTCATGTACCAATCCAGCGTGGTGGGCATGGAGACGAAGCGCAGGGATTCGGCGGTGGGCGCGCAATCGAGGATGATCACGTCATAGCGCCCCTCTCGCCGGAACTGGTTCACGTACATCATCGCCGACAGCTCTTCCATGCCGGGGAAGATCGCCATCTCGTCGGCCTCCACTTCGTTCAGGCCGGACGTACGGAGGATCGACGTGATGTAGCTGGAGATCTCCTGCCAGTGGCGCTTGATCTCTTTCTGGATGTTGACTTCGAGGATCTCGAGATTGGGCGCCACTTGCAACGGATCGAAAGTCCGGGAGTGGAAGAGCCCTCCGGCCCCGAGGTCAAACGAATCCGCCAGTGAGTGCGCCGGGTCCACGCTCATCACCAGCGTTCGCTTGCCGAGTTCGGCCAATCGGACGCCGGTGGCCGCGGCCACGCTGGTTTTGCCCACGCCGCCCTTGCCGGAAAACAGAAGGATTCTCATCTGATCATCATGATGCCAGTTTGGCCCGGTTCGATCCACTATTCTCAATAGGAATGGCTCAACATCGTCTGATTGAGTTGGCAGGGTGGCCGCGGTTTGACCCGGCTCCGGCGGTCGTGTCGATTGCGCTGCCTGAATACGAAGCACGGATCGCCAGGCTCCGTGCCGCTATGGCGGGGCGCGGATTGACGCACCTCCTGGTCTACGGAGACCGCGAGCATTGCGCGAACCTGCTGTGGATCTGCAATTTCGACCCGCGCTTTGAAGAGGCCCTCCTGATTTTGGGCCGCTCCGGTGAGCCACTGCTGCTTACCGGTAACGAGTGCCCGGCGTACTTGCCGATCAGCCCGTTGTGGGGCGCCGGGAAAATGCGGAGCGAAGTGTATCAGCCGTTCTCGCTGCTCGATCAGCCGCGCTCGTCCAGCCGCGGATTAAGCGAGATCTTTCGGAGCGAAGGAATCGATCCTCACTCGCGAGTTGGATGCGTTGGCTGGAAGTACTACGGACACTTGCGGCGGACTGACTTGCCTTCGTACATCGTGGACGAACTGCGCGAGGTTACCTCGCCGGAGTCCGCAGAAGACGCGACAAACCTGCTGATGAATCCGGCCGACGGGCTGCGCTCGACGTGTTCGGCCGCCGAGATCGCGCTGTTTGAGAACTCTAACTGGAAAGCATCTGAGGTGATGCGGCGTGTAGTGTTTGCGGCCCGCGAGGGTATGACGGATTTTGAGATGCTCTCGCACGCCGGTTATGACGGCACGCCGCTCTCCTGCCACATGACGCTGAAGACCGGCCCGAATCGTACGAGCCTGGCCAGTCCGAGCGGCGCGCGTTTGGAGCGAGGCTATCCGTGGTCTGCCAACGTTGCCTACTGGGGCTCCAATGTGTGTCGAGCCAACTGGGTGGCCGAGTCAGCGGCTGACCTGCCCGAGCGAGCGCGAGACTATGTCGACGCCTTTGCCGGGCCCTACTTTGAGGCGATGGGCGCATGGCTTGACGCACTGCGTATTGGCGCCGAGGGCGGGCGGTTGTCGGCGCTGATTCAGCAGCGGCTGCCGTTTGAGAAGTTCGGCGTCTTCCTCAACGAAGGCCATCTCATTCACTATGACGAGTGGCTGAGTTCGCCCATTTATGCCGGGTCGACTTTGCCCGTCCGCTCCGGCATGGTCTTCCAGACCGACGTCATTCCTTCAAGCAAAACCTATTTCTCTACACGCATGGAAGACGGGTTGGCTATCGCCGATGAGGCGCTGCGCGCCGAACTGGCGGCCCACTATCCGGCCGTGATGGAACGTATTCAGGCGCGCAAGCGATTCATTGCCGGCGTGCTGGGGTTGCCGATGCACCCCGAGCATCTGCCGCTCTCGAATACGTTCGGCATCGTCGCCCCGTTTCTCCTGCGGCCCAACCTGGTGTTCGCGCTACGCTGAGGTGGTGGTGGGCCCCGTCAAACCGGAAGTGATGAGTCCCGCCGGCTATTGGCCGCAACTGCGCGCGGCGATTGATGCCGGCGCGGACGCGGTGTACTTCGGCTTGAAGCATTTTTCGGCGCGCGCCAAGGTGGGCTTCTCGCTGGAAGAACTGCCGGAGGCATTGCGCACGCTGCATGCGCGCGGCGTCAAAGGCTTCGTCACTTTCAACACACTGGTATTCGATCACGAGTTGCGCGAAGCGGTGCGCGTGCTGGAGCAAATTGCCGAGGCCGGTGCCGACGCGATTATCGTGCAGGATCTGGGCATCGCCAAACTGGCGCGTGAGATTGCGCCGGATCTAGAGGTCCACGGCAGCACACAGATGAGCATCTCCAGTGCCGAAGGCGTGCGGTTTGCCCAGCGTCTTGGCGTAACGCGCGTGGTGCTGGCGAGGGAGCTTTCGTTGGTGGATATTCGCGCGCTGCGAGCCCAAATCGACTGCGAGTTGGAGATGTTCGTGCACGGCGCGCTGTGTGTGTCTTACTCGGGGCAGTGTTTTTCTTCCGAGGCTTGGGGCGGGCGGAGCGCCAATCGAGGCCAATGCGCGCAGGCGTGCCGACTGCCGTATGAGCTGATTGTCGACGGCGTGCTGCGGCCGCTCGGAGACGCGCGGTATCTGCTGTCGCCCGGCGATCTGTTTGCGCTGCATCAAGTGCCAGAACTGGTGAGTATCGGCATTTCCTCGCTCAAGATTGAAGGCCGTTACAAGGATGCCGATTATGTGGCGCTCACGACGCGGGCCTATCGGCAAGCGGTGGATGATGCGTGGGCCGGGCGCGCGCTTTCGGTGACTCCGGTTGAGGCGCTGCGGCTGGAGCAGGTTTTCTCTCGCGGGCTCGGGGCGTACTTCGTTTCGGGAACCGATCATCAGGCCGTTGTGCGAGGCCGTGCGCCGCGTCATCGTGGTTTGTTGATGGGCCGGGTGGCGCGCGTGATGCCCGATTCGGTGGTGGTTGCCGCCACCGCCGTGCATGGTTTAGCGCCGCTCAAGCCGGGTGACGGCGTGGTGTTCGACAGCGCCGATTGGCGCAGCCCGCAGGAGCCGGAAGAGGGTGGCCGGGTGTTCCAAGTGCAGAGCACGCCGGGTGGGCAACTGGAATTGCGCTTCGGCAATCGTGCTGTGGATTTCTCGCGCATCCGGGCGGGCGATTTGCTGTGGCGGTCAAGCGATCCGCATCTGGATCGAGCGGTGAAGATGCTGCCGGTGCACCGCCAGGTGGTGGACGTGAGCGTGAAGGCGCGTGCCGGCGGCCCGCTCGAAACTATGTGGACGCTGCGTGACCGGCCTGGCTCGATAACCGTGGCTTCGCCGCCGCTCGAACAAGCTGAGCAGCGCGGGCTGGCGCGTGAGCAGTTAGTGGCGCAACTCGGACGGCTGGGCGGCTCGCCGTATGTACTGGGCGAGATCGAACTCTCTATGGAAGGCTCGCCGTTTGCGCCGGTCTCGATACTGAATCGCCTGCGGCGCGAGGCCGTGCAGGCGCTCACGGAGTTGCAGGCCCAACCTAAAGCGATCGCGCTCCGGCAGGTGTCTTCGCTCGACGCCCCGCCGCGCAACCCGCCCTCCGCGACGATTGCGCCGCAACTGCACCTGTTGGTGCGCACGGCGGAGCAGCTTGAAGCCGCCATCTCCACGCGCCCCGCCAGTATCACGCTCGACTATCTTGACTTGTACGGCTTGCGCCCGTCCGTGGAGCGGGTTGAGGAAGCGGGGCTCGAGGCGCGCGTGGCGAGTCCGCGTGTGCTCAGGCCAGCCGAAGAGCGCATCGTGCACTTTCTCTTGAAGCTGGGGTGCCCGATTCTGGTGCGCTCGGCGGGGCTGCTTGATTCTCTCCGCCAAGCCGATCATCCTGAGTTGTTTGGAGACTTCAGTCTCAACGCGGCCAACGCCGTGACCGCGCGGTTGCTGCTCGATCTTGGTCTGGCGCGACTCACGCCGACGCACGACCTTAACGCGGCGCAAATCGTAGGGTTGGCCGAGGCGACTTCGCCACTGGCGTTGGAGCCCGTGGTCTATCACCACCTGCCCGTGTTTCACACCGAGCATTGCGTCTTCTGCCGCTTCTTGTCCAGCGGGACGAGTTACAAAGATTGTGGCCATCCGTGTGAGACGCATCGGGTGGCGCTGCGCGATGAGCGGGGCAATCCGCATCCGGTAATGGCTGATGTGGGCTGCCGCAACACGGTGTTCGGCGCCGAGGCGCAAGAGGCCAGCGCGCATCTACGGTCCTGGCTCGAGGCTGGCCTGCGACATTTTCGGATTGAGTTCGTGCACGAATCGCCGGAGCAAGTTGTCCGCGTCACCCGGGCCTTCCGCGAGGCGCTGGCCGGGAAATCCCGCTGGGACGATCTGGCGCGTGAGCTGAAGCGCCTGGCGCCCGCCGGAACCACCGAGGGCAGCTTCATGGTGCCCAAAGGCTACGCGAGCCTGCCGATCCTGCAGTGACGCTCTGGCGTATCCTAATAGCTTCATGCCGCTGGTAGTCAATGGAGAAATGATTGAGGATTCCCTTATCCTCGACGAAGAGAGATCGATTCGCCCCCGTCTGCACGAGGCGATGGCGAGTGAACCGCGCGAGGTGGTGGAGCGCCGTGTCAAGGATTGGGCGAGGGAGAACGTGGTGGAGCGCACGGTGCTTCGTCAGACTGCCTTAGCCGATCCCGAGCCCGTGCCGCCGGAGCGCCTGGAAGAACTCTTCAACTCGGTACGCACCGAGAGCCCTTTGCAATCGGGCGTCATCGCGCCGGTGGATGACGAAACGCTGCGGCGTGAAATCGAGGTGCGGTTGCGAGTCGATCGGTTGATGGAGCGTGTGACAGCCAAGGTCGCGCCGCCCAAACCGAAAGACGTGAGCGAATACTACGTCAAGCATCGTGAGCAATTCGTTTCGCCGGAATCCGTCCACGCGGCGCATATCGTCAGGAATGTGGACGAGAAGACGGACGAGGCCGCTGCCCGCGCCGCCATCGAAGCGGCTGAGCGCGCGCTGGCCGGTGGCGCCGACTTTGCGCAAGTTGCTAACGAGAACTCCGATTGCCCTGGTCGCGGTGGCGATCTCGGCTTCTTCGCGCCTGGTCAGATGGTGGACGCCTTCGATCGCGTTGTGTTCTCGCTTGAGCCTGGGCAAGTGAGCGGCATTTTTCGCACGGAGTTTGGCTTCCACATCGCCAAAGTATTTGCCCGCCGGCCCGCTGGCCCGCAGAGCCTGCAGGACGTCAAAGAGCAGATCGCCGAAACGCTGCTGACGCAAAAACGCGAGAAGGCCGTAGAGCAGTATCTGGACAAACTGATCGCCGCCGCTCAAGTGGAAGACCGCCCATCGTGAAGCCCGAGTTCAAGCTGTTTGCCGAGGCCGGGGTGCCGCATCCCTGCTGCGTGCCCAGTAAACAGCGGGCCGCGGTGCTCCTCAATTCGCGCGGCCTCGCTGCCGCCCGCCTGGTGGCACGTGCTGGTTCCACCGAAGGCATGGTGAAGCTGGACGCGGGCCGTTTCTTCATGGGCACCGATAGCGAAGAAGGTTTCCCGGCCGACGGCGAGGGCCCGATTCGCGAAGTCACCCTAGATCCCTTCTATGTGGATTCGCAGCCGGTGACTAACGAAATGTTCGCCGGGTTTGCTCGGGCCACCGGTTACGTGACCGAGGCCGAACGTTTCGCCTGGTCATTCGTTTTTCAAGGCCATCTCCCCGGCGATCGGGTTGTTGAGCAGCGGGTGCCCGGCACCCGTTGGTGGTGTAAGGTGAGCGGCGCCGACTGGCGGCATCCGGAAGGCCCGGACTCTTCGATCGATGCGCGGGCCAACTACCCCGCTGTGCAGGTTTCCTGGAATGACGCAGCCGAGTATGCGCGCTGGGCCGGTAAGCGTCTGCCTACCGAAGCCGAGTGGGAATATGCAGCGCGAGGCGGCCTTGAGCAGAAGATTTATCCGTGGGGCGACGAGCTCAACCCCAGCGGGCGCCACCTATGTAACATCTGGCAGGGCGAGTTTCCGTTTCGCGACTCGGCCGAAGACGGCTACTCGGCGCCTGCGCCGGCTGACGCATTTCCCGCCAACGGCTATGGCCTCTACGCCGTGTCCGGCAACACGTGGGAGTGGTGTGCAGATTGGTTTCATCCTGTCTATCATGTAACGGCAACGCGCGTGAATCCGGTGGGGCCGGCGAGCGGCGTCAATCGAGCCATGCGCGGCGGATCCTACCTTTGCCATAAGTCTTATTGCAACCGGTATCGGGTGGCCGCGCGCACGTCCAACATGCCGGATAGCGCGACCACTAATATTGGGTTCCGCTGTGTTCGCGACGCGTAGGCAGTGAGTTCAAAGCAGCGTAGCGTCCAAATCCTCCCCGCGTCCCGCTTCTTCACGCGGCGGCGGCGCGGCGGCAAGCTCTCCGCCATCCAGGTATGTGCGTAGTGCCTCGACCGATCCTTCGAAGTACAGATCCGCCAGTTCCGCTACCGCCAGCCGCCGTGCCTGCTCGCGCTGCATCACGGGCAGATACACAAAGGCCCGCCCGGTCTTCTTACGTTCTACGGCGCCGCGCTTCGTCAAACGCTCGAGCACCGTCATAACGGTGGTGTAGGCGAGGTTCCGGCTTTCGGTGATAACGCCGCGCACATCCTTGACGCTGCCCTCGCCGATTCGCCAAAGCGCGCGCAGGCAGTCCAGCTCGAGTGGAGGAGGAATCTCACTCGCCCGGCCCGGCTTACGCATCGTGAACTATCCCTTGTGCCCGATGGCGCCCAGCAGTTTGGCGGCAAACTCGGAAACTGGCGGCTGGCCCTTCGGCGGCTGCGGTTCAACCGGCGCCTTGGCGGCAGGAGGAGGCGGCGGTGTGGACGCGGAATTGACCGGGGCGGGGGCGGAGTGGGCCGACGCTGCCGCCGCGACGCTGGCGGACTGTAAGAATTTTTCCTTCTTAAGCAGCGGCCGCTCCAAGGAAGGAATGTAGGTGGTCCAAGCGCCGTCGGAAAGCTTGTCCCGCTCGACAGCGCCGCGCACCGTCTCCATCTTCGAATCGAGGTTGTCGAGATGATGCAGCAGCATCGCCTCGGCGGTCATCGGGACTTTGGGCGATCCGAACTCCATGGTGCCGTGATGGCTCGCCACCAGGTGCTCCACCAACGTGCGCAAGCGCGGCGGAAAGTCCGGCAGCAGCGCCAATTTGTCGTGAATCAGGCGCAGGCCGATCAAAATATGCCCCAGCAGTTGCCCTTCGTCGCTATAGGAAAAGCCGCGTTCGTAGTTTAGCTCTTCGATCTTGCCGATATCATGCAGGATCGCGCCCGTCAACAGCAGGTCTACGTCGACATGCGGATAGTGCGCGCCCACCAGCTTGCTGAGCTGGCAAACCGAGAGCACATGCTCCAGCAGGCCACCCAGCCACGCGTGATGAATGGACTTGGCCGCCGGCGCCCGCTTGAAACGCCGCGCAATCCCGGCATCATCGAAGATGGCGTTCAGCAACGCCTTCAAGTGGGGATTGGTAAAGCCGTCGATGTGCCCGCGCAGTTCGGCAAACATTTCGTCGGGGTCGCGTGTCGAGGCCGGGAAGAAGTCCGCGAGATCGATTTCGGATTCCGGGACCGCCTGCAGCGTGTGGATTGTGAACTGCAGTTTGTTGAGGTGAATCTGCGGCACGCCCTTGACGCGGACGAATCCGTCGCGCTCAAACGTGTCCATGACTTTTTCGACGTTATCCCACATCTTGGCGTCGATATCGCCCGTACGGTCAACCAAGGTGAGAGATAGAAAATGGTCTCCTCCTCTCTTCTGACGGACGTCCTTGGACGCCACCATGAAAACACCGGTTACGGATTGCCCGGTTTCGAGGTTGGAGATGTTCGGAGACTTCATACAGGAAAAATGTGTAAAAACAAAACCGTGGGCCGCCGTTTTAGACAGAGGGGCGGCCCGATGCCGGTTGGAACTACTTGCTGGAACTGCTCTTCGGCTGCGTCTTGGTCCCAGGGATCGGTACGGCCCACAGGAGGCGCTTGCGGCGCGGTTTGTTGGCCACTTCCTCTTTGGTCACGGTTTCCGGCTTGAGCTGCGCCGGATCCATCCAGGTGGTATTCTTGCCGGCTGCGGCCGAGCTGTCGACGAAGCCGTCCTTGATTTCCAGGAACGCGTCCTGGCGAAGCTGCGTGAGATACTCGCGAATCTTGGGCTGGAAACGCTCGCTGTACAGCTTTTCGTTGATTTGCGCCTGCACTTCTTCCAGCTCAGCCTGCCCGGGCTTGTGATGCTCGTCAACGCGCAGGATCAGGAAGCCGTCCTCCCGCTTTAACGGGGGATCAGTGACGTAGCCCTTGGGTTTCTCCCAAGTGGCTTCGATGATCATGGCGTTAAGGTCACCCTTCTGCTGTCCGCCGATCTCGCCGCCATTGCGGGCGGTGTCCGGGTTGTCGGAATTGTCACGGGCCAGCTCGCCGAACCGTTCCTTCTTTGCGCGCACCAGCAGATCCTTGGCCTTCTTTTCGGCCGCCGCCACTCCCGCGGCGTCCTTGCCGGCGGTGGAGATGAAAATCTCGCTCAGGAAGATCTGATCTTTTCTCACAAACTCGGACTTGTGCTCGTCGTAGAACTTCTCCACTTCGGCCTTGGGAACGTTGATGAGCCGGCCCACTTCCTGGCGAATCACGCGCTGGGTCACCAGCGAGTTCCGCATTTCGGATTTGTAGTCCTCAAGCGACTGCCCGGACTGCTCCCGGACCCAGGATTGAAAGCGGTCCGAATCGGCGCACCGCGGATCGGCCTTGGCGCATTCTCGTTGAATGTCGGCCACCTGCTTGGTGATCTCGGAATCGATGTTGATGCTGAGTTCCTTGCCTTTTTGCACCAGGAGCAATTGGTCGATGCGGTCTCGCAGAATATCCTTCTCGCGTTCCTTGAGCAACTGATCCAACTGTTCGCCCTTGGCGCCCCGCTGTTGGAAGTCGGCCTGCATGCCCGCCCGGCTCTTCTCGAGCTCGGTGCGCGTGACGATATCTCCGTTAACTTTGGCGACAATCTCCTCCATCACCCGTACGTCGGCGGCGCACAGAGCCGCGGACGCAACGCCGGCCAGGAGGAACAACTTACTGAACTGCATGAGATCCATTATCCAATACCTCAGCCTTCGGGGCCAACTGGCCCAGATATTGTTCGAGCGTATCCAGCAGCGGCCCGGGCGTTTGTTGCGCCAAAGGCAGCCGCAGGACTCCCGCCGGCGTGAACTGCGCTCCCGCGGTCACGCCAACCAGTTCCATCAGCTTCACGGGATCCACTCGCGATCCCGGATGGAACTTGAAATGAAGCGCACCCTGCTTGCGCTCCACCGATTCGATCCCCAACGCCTCGGCGGCCGACTTGAGAACTGAGAACTTCGCCAGCAATTGCACCTGCTCCGGTACCGGCCCGTAGCGGTCTGCCAGCTCCTCGATGATTTTCGCCGCGCGCTCGCGATCCCCGGCGTCGGCAATGCGCTTGTAGGCCCGCAGGCGCTGGTTTTCGTCCGATATGTAACCGGGCGGAATTCGCAGATCCAGGCCCAGGGTGAACGAGGTATGAATCTCCGGCGCCACTTCTTCGCCCCGCAATTCCTTCACGGTGGTGTTCAGCAGCGACATGTACATGTCGTAGCCCACCGAGTTGATGTGGCCATGCTGCTCGCCACCCAGCAGATTCCCGGCGCCGCGCAATTCCAGGTCCAGCGCGGCGATCTTGAAGCCCGAGCCAAGATCTGAAAACTCGCGCAGAGCCGCCAATCGCTTGCGGGCCACTTCGGTGAGCTCGGCATCTTCCGGCACCAGCAGATACGCATAGGCGCGCCGGTTGGACCGCCCCACGCGGCCGCGCAACTGGTACAACTCGCTCAGCCCGTACCGTTCGGCGTTCTCAATCAGCATCGTGTTGGCCAGCGGGATGTCGATGCCGTTTTCCACGATCGTGGTGCAGACAAACACGTCGAACTCATGATGCATGAATCCCAGGATCACTTTTTCCAGCGCCGCTTCGGCCATTTGCCCGTGACCCACGCCAATGCGCGCTTCCGGCGCCAGCTCTTGCAGAAACGCCGCGCGGTTGAAAATGCTCTCCACGCGGTTGTGCAGAAAGTAGACCTGCCCGCCGCGCGCCAGTTCCTGCTCGAGGGCATTCTTGATCAAGTCCTGGTCATAACGCGCCACCACGGTCTGAATAGCCAACCGGTCTTTGGGCGGTGTCTCGATGACCGAAAGATCGCGCAGTCCCAGCATGGACATGTGCAACGTGCGCG
Source organism: Acidobacteriota bacterium (assembly GCA_043730365.1). GTDB lineage: Bacteria > Acidobacteriota > Terriglobia > Bryobacterales > Bryobacteraceae > VFZP01. The sequence continues at coordinate 10,918 of JAYTKJ010000716.1, forward strand.
GGATCGGTGTGGCGCTCATCGAGAGCACGTCGACGTTCTGCCGGAATTGCTTCAGCTTCTCCTTGTGCTTGACGCCGAAGCGCTGCTCTTCGTCCACCACCAGCAGCCCCAGATCCTTGAACTTGACGTCGCCGGACAATAGCCGGTGCGTACCGATCGCAATATCGATCTTGCCCTCGGCCAATTCCTCGGCCAACGCGGTCAACTCTTTGTTTGAGCGGAAGCGGCTGAACAACTCGATGCGCGCGGGAAATGCGGCAAAGCGCCGCTTGAAGGTTTCCGAATGCTGGAGGGCCAGCACCGTCGTCGGGCAGAGCACGGCCACCTGTTTGCCATCGCCGAGTGCTTTGAAGGCCGCGCGCATCGCTACTTCCGTTTTGCCAAAACCGACATCGCCGCACAGCAGGCGGTCCATCGGCCGGAGGCGTTCCATGTCCCGTTTTATGTCCTGGACGACGGTAAGCTGGTCTTTGGTTTCGGTATAAGCGAAGGCATCTTCAAATTCCCGCTGCCAATTGGAATCGGGTGAGTAGGCGAAGCCCTTGGAAATCTGCCGCTGGGCGTAGAGCTTGAGGAGCTCTTCGGCCATATCCAGCATCTTGGCCTTGACGCGAGTCTTGGTCTTTTCCCACGTGACGCCGCCAAGCCGGTCGAGGCCCGGGTTATTATCGCCCGCTCCGCGGTAACGCTGGATGAGGTCCATGCGCGCCAGCGGCACGTAGAGCCGGGAGCTGCCGTGATACTCCAGCAGCATGAAATCGCCTTTTTGATCGGCCTGCGCAATTTCGCGAATCCCCAGGAATCGGCCGATGCCGTGCGTGGCATGCACCACGTAGTCGCCTTCCTTAAGATCGCCGATGTCGGCCGAGAAGGCGCCCATCTGCCCGGACCGCACGTCGCCGCTCGCCGCCGATTCCGCTTCGGCGCGATCAAACAGATCCTGCGAGCCGAAGATGGCTACGTAGCTGTCGGGCAGCATCACGCCGCTGCGCACATGGCCGCGCGCCAGCAGAATACTGGCCTCGGTGGAAGCATACGGGCGCTGCGCCAGGTACGGAGATGCCTGGTCTGCCGAGTCCAGACTCAGTTGGTAGGGCACCGAATATTCCTGGAAAATATCGGCCAGCCGTTCCACCTCACCCACCGAGGCGGCAAAAAAGACAGTCCGGACGCCTTGCTCCACCAGCGTTCTGGCCTCAGCCACTGCCACCGCCATGTTGCCGTGAAACACCATCGTTGGACGGCAAGGGATGTGCGGCGAGAGGGGCTGCTCGAGATCGAGTTGGCGCAACTCGAGGCTCGCCATACCCGCGATGCGGTCGCCGAACTCTTCCCAGGTTAAGTAGAGATCGCTGGCGGGGCAAGGCCCATCCCGGCCCGGCTCGTCCAACCGCTTCCACAATCGCTCAGCGGCCCCTGCCGTTTGCTCTGGCTCGTCAATGACGATGAGCGCGCCCGGGACTTGCTCAATCACCGTCGACTGGCGCGGACGCGCACGCGGAATTTCAAATTCCCAACCGCTCGGCGCAGTGTCGCCATAGCCTAATTCGTTCAGCAACTGGCGCGAGCGCGGATACTCGGTGAGCGGGAGCAGCGTCACCGTGGAGATTTTCAACACCGAGCGCTGCGTTTCGATGTCGAAAGTTCGCATCGATTCCACCAGGTCTCCGAAGAACTCAACGCGGACGGGGCGGGCCGCTTCGGCAGGAAAAACGTCCAGGATGCCGCCGCGGATGGAGAACTCGCCCAACGCCTCAACGGGCTCATGCCGTTGGTAGCCGATGCCCAGCAGATGCTGGGAGATATCCTGCATAGGCATCTCTTCGTTTAGCTCGAGTTTGATGGAGAGCCCGCGGTGGAACTCGGCCGTCTCGGTGCGCAGTAATGCTGAACCCGCCGGCGCCACCGTGATCGGAGCCGCGCCGTTGGCCAGCCGATGCAGCGCCACCGCCCGGCTGGCCGCGATATCCGGATGCGGCGACAAATTCTGGTGCGGCAGTACGTCCAACGCCGGCAACAGTTGCGGCCGCGCGGCTTCCTTCGACAGCGCAAAGAGACTGAAGAAGGTGTCGAGAAGTTCGGTGAGCGCCTCGGCCTGCTTGGCGCCATCCACCACCACGATGATGGGCCGTTCCACGGATTGCCACAAGAGCGTTAGATACAGCGCCTTGGCCGTCAGTGCCAGCCCGCCGAGCCGGAAATCGCCGCCTTCACCCTTGGCGAGCGCGGCCGAAACCTGGCGCACTACGTCCAGAAACGCCACGTGGCGCCCGGTTGAAAGGAGCAGGTCCCGGAGCGCTGGATGCGTCATGCCGGGCGGTTGAGAATTTCTTTTTCGACGTTGGTGGTGGAGTAGCCGGGTTCGAGCGGGATCAGCCGGACTTCGCCGCCCGCCGCTTCCACTTCTTCGCGGCCGGCCACAAAGTGAGACCAGTCTGCGCCCTTCACCAGCACGTCGGGCAGCACGGCCGCGATCAACTCGCGCGGCGTGTCCTCGTCAAAGAAGGTGACGGCGTCCACAGCAGCCAGATACGACGCCATTTCTCCGCGCTCGCCTTCGGCAATCAACGGGCGGGCTGGTCCCTTGTAGCGCCTCACACTGGCATCGGTGTTCAGCGCCAGGACCAGCACATCGCCCAAGGATCGCGCGCTTTCAAGCAAGCGGATGTGACCGGGGTGCAGCAGGTCGTAGCAGCCGTTGGTGAACACCACGCGGCGGTTTTCGCGCTTCCAAGCGGCGCGCTGCTCAATCAGTTCCGGGCGTGAGTAAATCTTTCCCATGGTTAGACCGAGCCACTCAAGATGGTAGCGAATCCGGCACGTGACAGGTCTCGCTTACTGAAACATCGAGATGCCGGCCACACCGGCCGCGCCGGCCCGCAGGCACAGTGGCGCACTGCGAACCGAAACTCCTCCGAGGGCCAACACCGGAATGCGAACCTTGGCGGCCCACTTGGTGAGGCGCTCCAGACCCAGCGGCGGCTGCGGCTCGGCCTTTGACGGGCTCAGGAACACCGGGCTCAGCACCGCAAAATCGGCGCCGCCCTGTTCGGCTTCGAGGAGTTCATCTTCGGTGTGGCAGGAGACGCCGATCAGGAAATCCGGCGGGGTAATCCGGCGCACCCTATCGACTGACGGAAAGTCCGCCGGTAGATGGACACCGCCGGCGCCGCAAGCCATTGCCACGTCCACACGCGAGTTCACCAGAATGCGGCTGCCGTGCGGATTGGGCAGGGTCAGCACACGTTCCACCAGGTCCGACAATTCGCGGGCAGGCATATCCTTCTCACGAATCTGCACCAGATCCACGCCGTCCATCAGGTTGCGCGAGATGGCCTTGACCAGAGCCTCGGCGCCACCCGCCAGCCGCCGATCGGTAATGTAGTAACGAATCAAGATCCCGCCTGCGCCTTTTCGTAGTATCGCTGTCCGGCGCAGCTGCGGCACAGCGTGCGGCCTGGCTGCTCCACCTGGCGGCCGAAGCTGATACGCTCGCCGCACTCCGCGCACTCCACGCGGGGCCCCTTGTATCCGGGCATATCTTCCGGACCAACTTTCACGGTTACCCATGCGTGCGAGAACAGCTCGGCTGCCGGGAGTTGCCGGTAGGCGGCCATCTCGCGCCGATTGCGGCTGTCTATTTCAGGAAACATTTCCTCCGCTTTTTGTTTCGAGCTTTCGAGCGCGGCCACGCGCACGGCGCGCGGTGCTTCCAGGTCGCAGAAGGTGGCGGCCATCTTTCCGAAATCGAGAAACTTCAGCGCCCGCTTGCCCAGCCGGCAACCCGTCACTACGGCAATCGCATCGGTGGCGCACCGGTCGATCTCCACATACGTGACCAGGCGCTTGCGGTGAGTGCCCAGCGGATCGTCCAGGCCGAGGAGCTCCAGGCCATGTAACGCCATCCGCACGCCCAGGATCTGGCCCGCGCACAGATGACCGTGCGCTTTCTCGGCCAGCGCCACATATTCATCAAAGGCCAGCATCGGCATAGTCGGGTTTCAGAGGACTCGCAGGAAGGCTGCGGGAAGTTCCACCAGCCACTCCTTATTATGCTTGTGCCGGTCAAACTCTCTGGGGTCTACCATCGCTGCCAGGCCGCCGCTGAACTCCATGCGTATAGACCGCGCGCGCTCCACGGCCCGCTCCAGCGTGGCCGGCAACTGATTGGCGCCCGGCTTGCCATCGCGCGGAATCGCCGTCAGCACTTCGGGCCGGATGTAGAGCGTGACGTGATCGCCGCGGAATCGTCCGGGGAAATACGGCCCGTGCAAATCGAAATCGCCGAAGCGGAGGATGCTGGAATTGCGCGAGGGGTCCAGGGCGCGAATCTCTACCGGCAGCAGGTTGTACAGGGACAGCAACTGGGCCACCTTAAGGCTGGCCGGCTGATCGACGATCTGTCGTGGCGGGCCCGCCTGTAGCAACTGGCCCTCATGGAGAATCAACATCTGGTCGCCCACTTCGAAGCACTCATCCAAGTCGTGTGTGACCAGTAGAACGGGCGTGCCGAACTCGCTCCGCACCTGCCGCAACAGCCCGTAGAGCTCGCGGCGGAGCGACACGTCCAGCCCTTGGCCCGGCTCATCCAGCAACAGCAATCTCGGTGCGGCCAGTAGCGCTCGCGCGATGGAGCCGCGCTGCTTTTGTCCGCCGGAAAGCTCGTGCGGCAAGCGCCCGCCGAGCTCGCCCAGGCGGAACGCCTCGATCATTTCGTTCACTCGCCGGTGTCGTTCAAGGCGCGGCAATCGCTCGGCGGCGAACTCCAGATTCTGCCGCAGCGTTCGGTGGGGAAACAGCGCGTAGTTCTGGAAGACGTAGCCGCAGTGACGATCGCGCGGCGGCAGGTTCACTCCGCGAGCCGCATCGAAGAGCACTTGCTCACCCACCGTAATGCGGCCTTCGGCCGGAGTGGCAAAGCCGGCTACCGTATCGAGGGTGAGAGTCTTGCCTGCGCCCGATGGCCCGTAGAGCACGGTGACGCCCGGGCCCGCTTCGAACTCCACATCGAGCGTGAACGCGGCAGACTCGGGGTTGGCCGCGAAATGCTTGCGGACGCGGGCTTGAATCATGCGCCAGCCCGGTGGCGCGGCGAAAGCCGGTTGGCCAGCCACAGAATGCCCAGCGCCATCACGCTAATGACGATTACCAGTTTCCTCGCCAGATCTCCGTTGCCCGATTCCACGGCATCGTAAATCGCCAGGGCCATCGTTTGCGTGCGGCCCGGGATGTTGCCCGCCACCATGAGTGTAATGCCGAAATCGCCCAACGCTCGCGCAAACGCCAGGGCCAACGCCGCCAGGATCGGGCGCATCGCCAGCGGCAGCGTTACGGCGTGAAACACGCGCCACTCGTCGGCGCCCAACGTCCGGGCGGCGCGTTCATAGCTATGATCCACCGCTTCGAGCGCGGCGCGCGCGGACTTGATCAATAGCGGCGCCGAGTGCACCACCGCCGCCAACACCGCCGCGGGCACGGTGAAAACCAGCGCTTGGCCGAAGACAAATTCGTAGACCCGGCCCAGGATGCTCTCGCGGCCCAGCAGCACCAGCAAGTAGTAGCCGAGCACGGTGGGCGGGAGCACCAGCGGCAGCGTCACGGCCGCGTCCAGCGCCTCTTTGCCCCGGAACTCGAAGTTGGCTAACCAATACGCAACTGCGACGCCCATTGCCGCGGCAATCAGCGTGGACAGGAAAGCAACGCGAAGACTGAGCCACAACGGGAACCAGTCGAAGTCCATGTGAAGAAGATTTATTATAGCCGGGCTCCCGGCTGCGCACCTTGCTACACTCGCTGTTCGTGCCCAGCTTCGACGATCTTGCTTCCCTCCAACTGGACGCCGCCGCACTAGGCGACCTTGAGCTGTATCTCAACGGCGCCTACTGGCCGCAGCCGCGCTTCCTGCTTCGCCCGCCGCAGCCAATAGGCCCAGGCGAAAAGCTCTTGCTGCGCGATGCGAACAACGTGCGCGTGGCCGTGTTCACCGCTGTGAAAGAGACGTCGATGGGCATCGCGGGCGACCTGGAGGTAATCGAGGCGCCGCGTCATGCCGACTTCCCGCAATACCGCCAGCGTGCCGAGCCTTTCCGGACCGCTCTTGGCCCTGGAGCCCTCGGCGTGGCCTTGCGCGACTTTCCCACCATCGAACTGGAGGAGGAACTTCGAGCGGCGGGCCGGCCCGTGGCGATTCATGTCATCGAACCCGGCCCCGTCGATCACTTCGCGCGAGTTCGCGCCGCGGAAATTCTTGTAGCCAGCCTCGGTGGAACTACGGCGATTCAGATCCAACCATTCGCGCATGACGATCCGTCGTTGCTTGAGCGGATCCTCCGCAATTACGGCGCCACGCGGGTGATTGAAGCGCGAGGCGAGCGCTACCGCCCCGAGATTGCCGCACTGATGGAGGCCGCCAGTCTGCCGCCCGAGCGCCAGGGTTTCTGCGTCTGGTTCACCGGCTTGCCCTCTTCGGGGAAATCCACCATCGCCGATCAACTCGCAATTCTCCTTCGCCAGCGCGGCCGCCGGCTGACGCTGCTGGATGGCGACGTCGTCCGCACCCATTTGTCCAAGGGCCTGGGCTTCACACGCGAGGATCGCGATGTCAACATTCGCCGCATCGGCTGGGTGGCGGCCGAGATCGCCCGGCACGGCGGAGCTTCGATCGTCGCCGCCGTCAGTCCCTATGCGGCCAGCCGCGATGATGCCCGCCGCATGGTGGGCTCCAACTTCGTGCTCGTTCACGTAGCCACGCCGGCCGAACTGTGTGAGGATCGCGACGTCAAAGGCTTCTACAAACAAGCTCGGGCCGGCAAGATCACAGGCTTCACCGGCGTTGACGATCCGTATGAAATCCCGGCCAATGCCGAACTCACTCTCCCCACCGCAGATCGCACTCCAGAGCAAAACGCTGTCGCCGTGCTTGAGCACCTGGTCTCACGCGGCTGGCTTGCCTGAGACACCAGTGATAGAATCGACCTTCGCATGAGCCTGCCATTTGAAATCACCGCCACCGCCGTTCATGAGCAACTCAAAGCGGGTGAGAAGTTAATCCTCATTGACGTGCGCGAGCCCTTTGAACACGCCATCACGAGCATCGCCGGCGCCGAGTTGATTCCGATGAACACCGTGCCGGTGCGCCTCTCAGAGTTGGACGCGATGGCCGAAACCGGCACTCTCATTGTGTTTTGCCATCACGGCATGCGCAGCTTGAATGTGGTCAACTGGCTGCGCGGGCAGGGGGTGGAAGCCTGCCAAAGCATGTCGGGCGGGATCGACAGTTGGAGCTTGTCGATCGATCCCAAAGTCCCCCGTTACTAATCAGGAGTCCAGGAGGTTTCCAAGCATGAAACGTCGAGAGTTCCTTTCCGCTTCACCTGCTGCCGGGTTGGCGCCCTTTCTGCAAGCCGCCCAAACCGGCACGCGCCCAGCCATCAAGATCACCGATATCAAGACGTTCCTGGTGGGCGTTGGCAGCCGGAATCTCTGCTTCGTGAAGATACTCACGGACCAGGGTATCCACGGCATTGGTGAAGCCTACTCCTGCGGGCCCGACGAGGCCACGATCAAAGTCATTGAGGACTACAAGAGTTGGCTGGTCGGGCAGGATCCGCGTAACATCGAACACCTCTGCTCGCTCATGTTCAACTTCACGCGCTTCCCCGGCGGCAGCGTGGTCAACTCGGCCATCAGCGGCATTGAGCATGCGCTCTGGGACATTTCGGGTAAGGCCGCCGGACTGCCTGTCTACATGCTGCTGGGCGGTAAAGTGCGCGACAAAGTTCGAACCTATCAGAGCGCGGGCGGCAATGAGCCGTCGCAGGTAGCCGAAAGCGCCAAGCGGCTGGTGGAAAAATATGGCTACACCGCCGTGAAGATGTCGCCGCACATGAACTCCACCAACGCGCGCCCGGTCAACTACGTCACTCGCATGGCCGGCCAGCGTGTCGGCGCGGTGCGGGCGGCGCTCGGCCCCGATGTCGATATCGGTGTTGACATCCACGCCAAGTTTTTCGAAATCAATCGAGCCCTCCGCATGGCCAAAGAGATCGAAGCTCACAACCCAATGTGGCTGGAAGAGCCCGTGCGCCCTGAGAATGTCGATGCGATGCGTAAGCTGAGTGAGCATTGCGATATTCCGCTGGCCAGCGGCGAATGCAATTACACACGGCACGAGTTTCGTGCCCTGCTGGCGGCGCAGTGCCTGGATTTTGTCCAGCCCGACATCTGCGTCTGTGGCGGGTTGCTGGAGCTCAAGAAGATTGCTGCGATGGCCGACGCCCACTATGTTCGTGTCGCCCCGCACAATCCAATGGGCCCGGTGGCCACGGTGGTAAACACTCATTTCGCCGTGTCAACGCCGAATTTCTTTATCCTCGAATATCATCCGGATGACGAGTCGCCGCGTAAGGATCTACTCAAAGAAACCGCCGTCGTCAAGGATGGCTATTTGCCCGTTCCCACGAAGCCGGGCCTGGGCATCGAACTCAACGAGGAAGCATTCCGCCACTATCCGCCCAAACCATGGCGGCGCGGCTTTGAGTATCGCGCCGATGGCTCAGTGGGGTACATCTAGATGGTCATTCGTTGAACCCCGTTACAACCGCTCCGCGACCGTCGCGGCTCAGCCACATGTGAGGGTCCGTAACAGAGCCGCCTCGCGTTAGCGAGCGGGTTGAACGGCGGCACTAGCCGACAGCTATCGAATCAACTTGATGTGCGCCACGTGATGCCGCCCGTGCCAAGCATAGAGTCCGGCCATCAACTCCAAGTCCCAATCGCCGGTGGCCGGGTGCACCAGTTCGCGCTTCCATTGTTGTTCGGTGAGTGACTGTAGCAATGCCGTCCAGCGGGCATGCATCCCTTCGAGGATATCCAGCGAGGTCTCGATGGGGCCGGTCTCGGCGTCCCTCAGTTTGGCCCACGCACCCTCGTCATAGGGCTTGATCGTCGGCTTGTCTTCGGTGAGCGCAAACCGGAAGCGGAGTTGGCTGTTCATGTGGCTATCGGCCAGATGATGCACCACTTGCCGCGCGGTCCAACCGCCTTCCCGATAGGGCTTGTCGAGTCCGCCGGCCGGTAGGGCCGCCAGCGCCGCCTTCAAATCCGCGGGCAGCCGCGCAATGTCGGCAAGCCAACTTTGGCGATTGCGCGCCGCCGTCCGGTCAAATTTTCCGATGGGATATTGTGCGTCCATGTTTCATTTTATCCATGGAACATTTTGCCGCGCCGAGTCGTATGTCTCGGGGAGGAGGCACATCTCTTTGTCGCCTGGAGTCACCAAACCTCTCGCCCAAGCGCTCTTCTGGATCAGTTGTCTTCTGTCGGTGGTGTCTTTCTACACCACCCGCGAAGGTATGGCGCTGTATCTTTCTCCCTGGTTTTCTTTCCTGGCCGCCCTGGGCGTGCAACTGGCGCTGGTCATCGTAGCGTGGCTCTTTGGCGCATCGCGCGAAGGCAGACGCACCGTATTGGTGGGCGTTTATGTCATTACCGCGATCGTTTCGATTGCATTTTCCTACGTCAGCCTCAACACCTGGTTTGCCGAGCGCGAACGCCCGGCGATGATGCAACGTGGGCTCTACGATGAATTGAATGCGGTGGCCGGACGGACGGAGCCGTTGCTGGCCGACGCCGTGGCAAGCGGCCGCCGCTACACGCTGGCGCTGGAGGAAATGGCTGCCGCCGAAAAAGTGCACGGCCACATCTCCCGCGCCCGCGATGCTGAGCCATACCTGGATGCCATTCGCGAGGCCGTGGCCAAAGAGGCGCAAAGCGTCGGCGGCGCCTACAAAGAAGGCTCGGGCGAGGGTGTGCGCTACTCGGCGTTTTCGCGGCACGCCCAGCTTACGCGGCAAACCACCGCCGCTATTGACTCCGCCTGGCAGGCCCTCACGCGCGCCAAGACCGAGCTGAAACCAGGCATGGCCACCGATGTCCAGCTACGGCAATTTCGCGTTGCTTACGACGCCCTTCCGTGGGCGCAGGTGGAGCAGTTATTGAGCCGTCAGAACCTCGAGCGGCCGGCCCTGCCTGCCTACGCGCAATTCGTAGAGCGCTCCGGCAGCGGGCAGGAAGACCTGATGCGTTCCTTTATGGAGCTCTTCACCAACCCTGCGCCGCGCAATATCTTCTCCGCAGCCCTGGCGGCGTTCATCGACATCATCATCTTCCTGCTCGCCTTTGCCGCCGGCCCGTATCTGCACGGTGAACCGGACCAGCGTTGGTACGCGGCCGGCGCCGCCATCGATGCCAATGACCGCCAGGTTTTCGCACGCGAACTCCTGCGCAAGATGCGCCCAGGCCGTCAAGGAATGCCAAGGGTCGACGCGGCTGATCTCTCCGACGGCGAGCAACAGCTGTGCCTGCTGTTGGCCAGCCACGGCCAGGCCGTCATCAACGAAGAGGATGGCCGCACTTTTTATCTCTTCGACGCCCAAACACACCGCAGACTGGCCGAGTCTATTGCTTCGCCCTCGCTCGCCTTTCGGGCTGCACCCGCCACAGCGAAGTGAGCGGTATGTTAAGAATCGTGATTTCTGCGGAGTTTTAGTAACTAAGTACTACGGTGCGGCATCTCTATCGCATGCCCAATGTCCGCGCTATGTTGTCCGCACTGGTTCTGGCTGCGGCACTCCTGGCGCAAAATTACCGGTTGGTCCCCGCTGCGCCCATTCGCATGCCGGCCGCCACGGTTGACGGTAACAGCCCCGCCTTCCGCGCCGAGGACGGTTCTCTGCACGTCTACACGTCAACCGGCGCGCGCCCGACTCGAATGAGCGGGCCTGGCGTTGGCCAGTTGGCAGAGGACTTTCAGTCTCCGTCCGTGGAGCCCCGCAATCACTACCCCATCTGGATCGAAGGCGTGTGGCGCGATGAAGACGGCACCGTCTATGGCTGGTATCATCACGAACCCGACGCGCAGGCCATCTGCGGCAATCGCAAGCTCACCACGCCCTGGATCGGCGCGCTCGTCTCTCATGATGGCGGCGTCACCTTTACCGATCTCGGCCTGATTCTAACGTCCGCAGACCAGCCCAATTGCTCGGCCCAGAATGGCTTCTTCGCCGGTGGCCACGGCGATTTTTCCGTGATCCTCGATCGCGAGAAACACTACTTCTATTTCCTCTTCACCAACTATGGAGGCTCGGCGCATCAACAGGGCATCGCCATCGCCCGCATGGCTTTTGCAGACCGCGCCAATCCGGTCGGGGCCGTTCACAAATACTACGTGGGCGAATGGAGTGAACCCGGCGTTGGCGGCATGTTGACGCCAGTGTTTCCCGCCACCACCTCCTGGGACCGTGCCAACGCCGATTCGTTTTGGGGCGCGGCCGTCCACTGGAACACCGAACTGGAAACCTACGTCGTGGTCATGAATCGCGCTTGCTGCAAAACCAACTGGCCGCAGGAAGGCATCTACATTACCTTTAATCCCGATCTCGCCGATCCGGAAGGCTTCACGCACCCGGCCAAGCTGATGGACGACTCAGCGATCGGCTTCGCCCCTGGCTACTATCCGCAGGTTTTTGGACTCGGTGAAGGCGAAACGGATTCGCTGGCCGGCGCCGAAGCCCGACTCTTCATCAAGGGCTTCTCCAAGTGGCGCCTGGTGTTTGGCGAGGGTGTCGTGGCGGAGCCGCCCTCTGTCGAGCCGCCACCGGAAGACTGCATGACCGCCGAATGCTGGTTCAATCCGCCGGGTACTGGCGCCGTATCCGCCACCCGACCACGAGCATCGCCAGGCCGAAGCCGTTAAGCATCAGCCCACACAGCAGCAGAATGAACGGCAACATCTCGTTCTCCAGCGTGCTGGGCAACGACAGGCCGTAAGCAACTAGTGGCGTGCCCAACAAAAGAAAGCCGGCGCCCACGCCCAGCAGCACGTTGCTGATCGTCCGCGGTCGAGTGGAACTGAACTCAAAAAAACCGGCCATGAGTGGAGGGCGCTTTCGCTTCCTTAGATGGTAGCGGTTCTAGACCCGGTCAGCCGCATGGGCTATGAGGCGGGGCGCGCGGCGAGCCTGCGTGAGCCGCTCAAAATCGTGCGCGACTCCGATCAGCTTCGCCTCCGAATCGGCCCGCCCAAAGAAGGAAAGGCCCACCGGTAAGCCCGTGACGAAGCCCGCCGGCACCGTGATGTGGGGATAGCCGGCCACGGCCGCCGGGGTCGCGCAGCTTTGCATGAAATGGTCCCCGTTGACGTAGTCTGTCAGCCACGCCAGGCCGTCGGTGGGCGCGATGATCGCTGTGAGTCCGTGCTTGTCCATCGCGGCATCAATCCCGCCCGCCGCCGCTCGCTTGGATTTTTCGCGCGCGTCCAGGTACGCTTTGTCCGTTAGCGGCCCTTTCGCCTCCGCCTTGATCAGATTCTCTTGCCCGAAGTACGGCATCTCGCGCGCCGCCTCACGCTCGTTGAAGGCGATCACGTCCGCCAAAGACCTGATGACGCCGCCGCGCTCGGCCAAATACGCGTTCAGGCCGTGCTTCAATTCGTACATCATTACTTCGAATTCGGCGTCGCCATACTCGCGGTCCGGCGGCAACTCAATCGGGTCGATGAGTTCGGCCCCGGCCTTGCGCAACGCCGCTATGGACTCCTCGATCACGCGCCGCACGCCAGGATGGCCGCCGAAAAATCCGCGCGCCACGCCGAGCCGCGCTCCCCGCAGCGCTCCGTCCTGCAGCGCGCCGCTGAAATCGATACCTCGTCCGTTCATCGCCGATAGCATCGCCGCCGCATCGCGCACGGTCCGCGTCATCGGACCGGCGGTGTCCTGGCTGTGCGAGATGGGAATGATTCCGCGTCCGCTCAGCAGGCCCACGGTCGGCTTGATCCCCACGATGCCGTTGTTAGCCGAGGGCGACACGATCGAGCCGTCGGTCTCCGTCCCCACTGCCGCCATGCAGAGACTGGCCGCTACCGCCGCGCCAGAACCGGAGCTTGAGCCCGAAGGATTCCGGTCCAGCGCATGCGGGTTGCACGTCTGTCCGCCGCGCCCGCTCCAGCCGCTCGTGGATCGCGACGAGCGAATATTGGCCCACTCGCTCAGATTGGTCTTGCCGATGATCACCGCACCCGCCGCGCGGAGGCGTGTCACCACGCCCGCATCCTGCTTGGGAGTGGGGGCGCCCACCAGCGCCAGCGAACCGGCGGTGGTCAGCATGCGGTCAGCCGTATCGATGTTGTCCTTGATAAGGATCGGCCAGCCGTGCAAAGGCCCGCGGCTTTTGCCGGCGCGGCGTTCGTCATCCAGTTCGGTGGCAATGTGCATCGCATCCGGATTCACTTCGATGACGGCGTGCAGCAGCCTGTCCACCTCGCCAATCCGCGTCAAATAGCGCCGCACCGCATCCTGGGCGCTCTCCGGTGCTTGCATCTGCCGGCACCCGGCGAGCAGCCCTGCCGCGGCGAGCAACTCACGTCTGGTGCATGTCGTCATACTTACTCCTCGAGTGATGGCAGTCCTGAATACTCCCGCCTCGAACGCTCCAGCTGTGCTGCCAGTTCAGGTGCGTCCAAACCGCCGAACCAGGCCGGCAAGGAGCGATGATAGCCATTCATGCGCTGCATCAAAGCGGCTGCTAACGCCGGCAATCGCGGCGGCGCGGTGCGGAAGTTGATTCCTACGAAGCGGACCAACGGCACCGGCCCATGCTCGAGCCCCGCCACCATAAACCCTTCGATGTCGCGCCAGCGATACGTTTCGTTGCGCAGCAGCATGTGGACGTGAATACCTTCTCGATCCAGTTTGAGCCAGCAGCGCTGGGTCATAAGAATCGGCAACACCAGCGTCGCCACCAAGAAGAGCCCAAGGGCGGCAAAGACCCACCACTGCGCTTCGTGCCAAGCCTGCGGATTAACCAGATAGGAGACCGCCACCAGCAACGCGATCGGCACCGCCATCCACGCCACGCGGCCCGCGGAGAAAGCGAGGATCATAGCGCGCTACCAGATGAATCCTTTGGCTTCCTTGCGCCGGTCATACCCGTCCAGTACATGCACCACCCGCAGCTTCTTCAGCTTCTGCGAAGAAAGCTGGCCGATCGGCACGTACACGATTCGCCGCCGCAGATGCGAGGCAATCGAGCGAAAGATCGAACGCGGAGGTTTGGCCGCCACGTAGACCACGTTCTTATGCAGCGAGTAGTCCAGCGCGGCCATCAACAAGCGCTCCGGCTTGCTCTCGGCAAAGTCGTAGTCCGGATCGGACCATATGTCGAAAAGCCGGCGCGGCGGACGCGTCATGAGAAAGCCGCCATACTCGGCCCGGCCAATACCCGGCCCCACCATATGGTCAAAAGGATTGGTGGCGTAAAAGGCCATGTCGGACTCGTTCTTGTGCTCGCCGAGCCATGTCGTCAGATAGTTGTAGCGGTCATCGCGGTCATGATCGAAAATCACCACCACCGCGCCCACGTCGCCCGACACTTTTTGCAGAGACCGGACAAAAATCTTGCCTTGATACCAATTGCGCACGGTCTCGCGGATATCGATGCCGTCCAGAATCGAGGTCGCAAACGGCTCCACGCGCGAGCGCTCCTCGGAGAGCATGTGGGTGGCTTTGTTCTTGAGAAATTCTCCGTAGTCTTCCACCACCAGATCTTCGGGCGGATAAGAACAGATCGCATCGCCGTTCAACTGTTCAGCCCACTCGCCCGGCTGCTGCTCTTTCTTGCGCGGCTTGAGCGACTTGGGCATCAGCCGTGCCTTGGGCTTACGCAGGCGGCGCCGCAGCTTCATGCGCTTGGTGCGGAACCATACCTCGTCACTGGAAATGCGCGCGGTCTCCAGCGCCGTCACCTCTTTCTGCGCCGGATAGCGATTGGCCATCTCCCACACTTCCCAGGCGAAGTTGTCGTCAACAATCGAGCGGGCCGCCACGACGATGTCAAACAGCCCGGCCGTCAGTTCGCGGTTGATCATCGCCAGGTTCCGCGTGTACTTGGCCATCGCCCGCCGCTGCCAATGCAGAATCGTGTCGCCCGTGTTCTTGACGTAGGCCGCTTCGGCATCGCGCAGGAGCGAGAGCTGCGTCCGCGGACGTTCGATCAACTCATCGGGCCCGAGAATATTGCGATACCGTTCGTAGCGCTCCTGCAGATACGGATACTCGATCGTAATTTCGGCCAGGCAATCCGGGTGCGCGTTGACCAGGTCCACCTGACGCGACGAACGCCGCCCCGCCGGCGCGTCCTGCGGCGTCTCCATCGCATCCAGAATCGGGTCCAGGAGGTTGAGAGACACCACCGCGAGAACGCTCCGCTCCGGGTTGGTCCCCTGCAGCCTCCAGGCGATGCCGGACGCATGGGCGACGATCTCCTCGCTGCGCGCCGCCGGGTAGACCCGATACGCCTCGACGTACTTTTCAAACGGCATCCGGCGCAACGCGTAGGGGTCCGGATACGCTTCGGCGATGTGCGGTCGCTCGCCTAGATCGGGCTCTACGAATACGATCTCGGCGCCGGTCTCCTTGGCCGTCCGCACGGCCTCGGTAAAGGGATCGCATGGCTCGATTGGCACGTAGACGCCGCGGCTGTCGTCGCCATCTTCGTCATCATCATCCGGGTACACCAACACCGAGATTTCCGGCAATTGATCCACCGCCGCCAGATAGTGGCGCTCGAGCGACATCGGCAGTTCAACCGCCACCACATCGGGCCGCTCACGCAGAATCCTCTGCCGCACGGCTACAGCGAACTCCATCCGCCCGGGCGCCACCGGCAGGTACGTCACGTGGCCACGCGTCAGATTGTCGAGGCCGAGGCTGACTTCAGGCTCTTGGGACATAGCGCAGCGCCTCGCCGCCCACCGTCTCCAGGATCGAGGTATGCAGCGCCTCGCGCATGCCCAGCTTGCCCTCGGATGCATGGCGAAGCTTCAGTGCGTACCGCGCGATGTTGATCCCATCCCGCGCCGAATAGCGTTCTTCGTTGGCGTGCGCCTGCTGCAGGAAATCGGTGACGTACTCGAGCACCGCCTCGTCTCCAAACGGCAGATTCTCGCGCAGGATCATCAACTCTTCGTCGCGTTCGGGAAAATCGATAAGGATCTGCGGCTGCAGGCGCGACTGGATGTACTCGGGCAAATCGAACGTGGAGGCGTCATCGTTCATCGTCGCCACCATCCGGAAAGTGGGATGCGCCTTGATCTTGATGCCGGCGACGATGGACTCGACATATCGCCGCGTATCGAGCAGCGGCGCCAGCGACGCCCAACTCTTCTCGCTCATCCGGTTGCCTTCGTCCAGGATCGCTACGCCGCCGCGCAGCATCGCCGTTACCAAAGGCGATGCGACATATTTCAACCGGCCTTCGCCCTCGATCACCGGCGTGATAATCAGATCCTCGGGCCGCGTGTCAACCGTGGCTTGGCAGATGTAGGTTTCCTGATTGAGCCGCTGCGCCGCCGCGTAGGCGAGCGTCGTTTTGCCCACTCCGGGCTTGCCGATCAGCCTCGGATTCATTGGCAAATCCAGCGGGTCCAGCACCAGCCAGGCCGCCAGCAACTGCCGCATCACTTCTTCCTGGCCCACCCAGCGCACGGGCAATTGATCCGGATGCGCCAAGTGCAGCGCCACTCCTTCAACGTCAACGATCATACTGTCCTATCTTAACGGGCAATCGGCGCCGTCCCCGGGTTCGCTCAAGTTGATGTGATAGTCTGACGGACGCAGATGCCGCGACCGCTTCTTTATCTGGCGCCCTGCTTCTTCCTGTTGCTGCCGGCCCTTTGGGCCGATACCCAAGCTGGCCAGACCGCCTATATGAAGCAAGACTGGCCGGCCGCGCTCCGCGAGTTTCAAGCCGGCGTCAAGAGTGGAGAGGTCGAAGCGCTGTTTTGGATAGGGGTCTTCTACTCGACGGACCATCCGTCGTATCCGCGGGACCCTTACCGAGCCTTCGCCTACACCCTCCAGGCGGCCGAGCGCGGACATCCGATCGCTGAGTGGTTGGTGGCCGATGCCTATGATCGAGGTGATGGGGTTGAGCCGAACCAGCCCGAGTCGATTCGTTGGCTGCAACTGGCTGCCGAGGATGGTGTCCCAAGGATTCCGAGAAGGCGAGCCTTTTGTTACTGGCCGGGCAACCAGGTGACGTCCCGGCCAAGTATCGCCCTGATACTATCCGAACCGCCAAAGCTCGCGATGCGTTGGCGCGCGGTGACCTTGAAGCGGCTGTCGCCCAGTTCACAAGGTTGGCTGTGCGCGGCGTAGCATCGGCTCAGTTGAACCTGGGGTTCTTGTACCTGCAAGGGCGGGGTACTCGCAAAGATCCGGCCGCCTACAGCCTTGCCGTTCTCTACCTCCGCGGCGAGATGGTTCCCAAGAACATCCCTCGTGCGGTAACTCTTCTCAAGCGTGCTTTGGGTAGTTATGACATGATCCCTGCCTACAATCTGCTTGCCACAGTCTACGGCCGAGGCTATCTGGGCCGTCCGGATCATAAGCAAGCAGTCGATACTTTGCAGCCGATTCCACCCAACCGTTGGATGTCCCCTCCGCTTGAGCCGGGCCCGGACTTGCCGCTATTCCAGCTTCTTCCGCCCGTCGAAATCGGTAACCGGCAGAGCAGCGAACCTGGTTTGCCCAGGCTGGAAGAGGCGGACACCTGGCGGCACGCACCGATCAGGCTCGGCCTCTATTCTCTGGCTGCCGCTCTGGGCGGCGCGCAGGCCAAGCAACTGTTCGATCGAGTTGCAAGAGCGATCAGCCCAACGCGCCTTAAGGATGATTAGAGTGCCCACATAGCTTACATCACTTACTCGCCTAACGCGAAAGCGAACAGGCTGGTCCCCGCCGCGATCGCCACATACTGCTTCCCGTTAGCCTGATACGTGATCGGCGAGGCGATCACCTGCCCGCCCAGATACTTCTTCCACAGCAGCCCGCCGGTCCGCGCGTCCAGTGCAAAGAACCAGCCCTCGCGATTGCCCGTGAACAGTAGGTCGGAGGCAGTGGTGAGAATGCCCGCCTCGCTCATATCCTGCAGCTTGAAATCCCACGCGACTTTGCCAGTAGTAGGATCCAGCGCCCGCACCACCGAGTAACCGTGCTCGGTGGACCGGGTGACGATCGCCTCGCGATTGGTGGGCGGCACCGGCGCTTTCACGCCTCCGGCGACAAACCACTTGCCTTGCTCAAACTCCTGGTCCCAGGCAAAATAAGTGCTGTGATAGTCTTCCCACGCCGTGACATAGAACAGTCCGGTGCGTGCCGAGAACGAAGGCGCATACCAGTTAGTCCCGCCCTGCACGCCCGGCCACGTCTGCGTGCCTTGCCGGCTAGGCCCACGCCCCGGAATCTTCATCGGCCGGCCTTTGTCGTCGAGGCCACTCGCCCAGGTTTGCTTAACGAAAGGCTTGCCGAGCAGGAACTGGCCGGTAGCCCGATCGAGCACATAGAAGAAGCCATTGCGGTTGCCCCAGAGCATGGTTTTGCGCAGCCTGCCGTTGATGGGCAGGTCCGCCAGCACCGGCACCTGCACCGCGTCCCAGTCCCATTCATCGTGCGGAGTGAATTGGAAATGCCACTTCAGCTTGCCGGTGTCGGCATCAAGCGCCAGCACCGAATCCGTATAAAGATTGTCGCCGGGGCGCATGGAAGGATTCCAGTCCGGTCCCGGGTTGCCTGTTCCCCAGTAAGTGAGATTCAATTCCGGATCGTAGGTGCCGGTCACCCAGATGGACCCGCCGCCATGTTTCCACGAATCGCCACCCCACGTGTCATGACCTGGCTCGCCTGGCTCCGGAATAATCTTGAAGCGCCAGACCTCCTTGCCGGTCTTGACATCGTAGGCAGCCAGAAATCCGCGGATGCCCAACTCGCCACCGGCCGGCCCCACAATCACTTTGTCCTTCACCACGAGCGGGGCGTGCGTCAAGGCGTAGGCCTGCTTGTAGTCGGCCACTACCGTTTCCCATTTCACGCGGCCGGTCTTGGCGTCCAGCGCCAGTAGTTTGGCGTCGTGCGTCACGTGATACAGCACGCCATCGGCGATCGCCACGCCTCGATTCACGCGCCCACAGCAAGGGTAAGTCAACTCCGGCAGCTTGTGCTCGTAGGACCAGAACTGCCGCCCCGAAACCGGGTCGATCGCCACCACGTTGTTGGGCGCTTCCGTCAGATACATCACGCCGTCCACTACCAGCGGTGTTGTTTCAAACTTCTCCAGCGAGCGCGCCTGAAACGCCCACTCCAGCGTCAGCTTCTTGGCATTGGCGCCGTTGATCTGCGTCAGTCCGCTGTAGTGCGTGCCGGCGTAATTGCCGTTGTACATCAGCCAATTCTGCGGATCGGCGGCCGCGCTGCGAAGCCGCGAATAGGGAACCTGCCCACTGCACAACATACCGGCCGCCAGCGACAAACAAACGATTCTCATCGCGCGCTCCGGGCCAGGTAGGCCAACACATCACCGATCTCGGTGTCCGTCAGCTTGTCTCGAAAGGACGGCATTGGCGAACTGCGGTCAATCTCCACGCGCGCGAGGCTGGATTTGTCCAGAGATCGCAACGCGCCATTTTGCTCGCGCACTTGCATCGTGAACGTGTCTTCGTTGAGCCGCGTGCCGCTCACCGTCCCCCCGGCCTTGAGCGTCGCGGATACTCGCCAGTATGCCGTGCCCACTTCGGCGCCAGGGTCGACAATAGACTGACGCAGTTCAGTGGCGCTGCGGTTACCCGCCGCCAGCTTTAAATCCGGTGCCGTCGAATCGTGGCACCCCGCGCACCCGTGTTTGGCAAACAACGCCTGCCCGGCGGCCGCGTCTCCCGGTGCCGACTGGTTGCGCTGGCTCAAACTCAGAGACCGGATATAGGCCACCACCTTCCACACCGGTCCGGCGTTTAGCATGAAGCCCGGCATCGTGGTGCCGGGAATGCCCTTGTTGATGATCTTGAAGATCGCTTCGTCCGACGAAGCATGCTTGAACCGCCCGGTCGATAGATCCGGCCCGCCTCCTCCGCCCCGGCCGTCGCGCCCATGGCACGATGCGCATTGCGAGATGAACGTCTTCTCGCCCGCCGCCACGTCGGCGTCCGACGTGAAGGGATTCGCAAGCGCGGCGTCGCTTTCCTGCGCTGGTGCGGTGATGACAGAGACTCCCAACAAGATGACAAAATAGACCCACATGACAAAGGCGATTGTATCGTGATCTACTTGTGGAGATGCGAACCGTCGTCTTTACCGCTTTCCTGATCGCCGCGCAGATGCCAGCTCAGGTCAAGATCACCAAACAGGCCGCGCAAATCGACGTGGAGATTGACGGCCAGCCGTTCACCGCGCTCTACCTCAGCGGCGCGGAGGTGACCAAGCCCTATCTTCATCCGCTGCGCGCCGCCAACGGCAAGATCGTCTCGCGTGTGTGGCCGATGGAAGAAAAGGCCGGCGAGGCGAAGGATCACCCGCATCACCGCGGTCTGTGGTTCACCCACGGCGATGTGAACGGCTTCGATTTCTGGGGCAACGACGTCTCGCAGCGCAAGGGAAAGACCGGCGACAAGTTGGGCACGGTCGAACTCGTCTCTGTCGATCAGGTGAAGAGCGGCAAGAAAATGGGGAGCATCAAAGCGACGTTCGCCTGGAAGGACCCCTCAGGCAAAGTGCTGCTGAAGGAGACCAAGCTGATCACGTTCCACAGTGACGCCAAGCTGCGGATCGTAGACTATCAATCGACGCTCACCGGCGTTGAGAAATCGCATTTCGGCGACACCAAAGAGGGCGTATTCGCGATCCGTCTCACCGCTGCCCTTGACGGCAAGCACACCGGCAAGATGACCAGCGCCGAGGGCAAAGTGGGAGAGAAACTGGTGTGGGGCAAGCGCTCACCGTGGGTCGACTACGTGGGGCAACTCGAAGGCGAAACCATGGGAGTCGCGATTCTCGATCATCCGTCCAATCCCAAGCACCCTACCTACTGGCACGCGCGCGACTACGGTCTGTTTGCGGCCAACATCTTCGGCGAGCACGATTACTACAACGACAAAACCAAGGACGGAGGCATGACGCTTGAGCCTGGCAAGAGCTGGACGTTCCGCTACCGTGTCGTGATTCATCCCGGCGATACCGAAGCGGCTGGTATCGCCGGAATGTTCACCAAATGGGCAGCCCGGAAGTAGGGCAGCCCAGTTATTCCACCGGAGGCGGCCCGCCCGGGTGATGCCCAAACCGCCGTCCCATGTGGTCATGCATGTTGCTGCGGAACTTGTCCAACTTGGCCCGTTGCTCCGGCGTGAGCACCTTGTAGATCTTCGCTTCCGTTTGCAGCCGCGTAGCATTCAACTGGGTATGGAGCGGCGCGTAGCTCTGCGCCAGTTGCGCGAGTTCGGCGTCGGACTTGCCCGCCTGAATCGCCGCCCGCTCCGCCTCGCGGGAAGCCTTCAGTTGCGTCATTAGCGTCTGGTTGTTATCCAGCGCCGTCTTGGTAATCGTCTTGATTTGCTCCTTCTGCGCGTCGGTCAGATCAAGCATATGGCCGATCATTCCGCCCAGCATTCCGCCGCCCGGTCCAAAGCCCGGTCCGTGTCCGCCCGGCCCTTGCGCCTTGGCCACCGCTGCAAAGCCACCGACGGTCAACGCCGCGGCCGTGCTCCAAATCGCTACTTTCGTCATCAAGTTTGTCATGGTTGGGTTCAACCTCCTGAGTCCAAGTTAAAGGCTGAACGTCAAGCGATGATGTGGCTGATGTAAATCTGTGCAAAGAGGCCTTTGCAAACATTTACAGAATCGCCGCAACACGCGTGTTACATTGGGGCCGTGCCTGAGGGAAACGCTCGTATTCTCATCATTGATGACGATGCCGAACTGGCTTCGTTGCTGGGAGAATTCCTGCGCCGCGAAGGCTTTGACGTCTCCTTCGCCCACGATGGGGACAAGGGTCTGGCCGCCGCGCTTGCTTCGCCGCCGCGCGATCTGATCGTGCTCGATGTGATGCTCCCCGGGATGGACGGCTTCTCGGTGTTGCGCAAGCTGCGCGAGAAGAGCCGGGTGCCCGTGTTGATGCTGACGGCGCGCGGCGAAGACGTGGATCGCATCGTCGGCCTGGAACTGGGCGCCGACGATTATCTGCCCAAGCCGTTCAACCCGCGCGAACTGGCCGCCCGCATACGCGCGATTCTGCGGCGGGCCGATGCGAAGCCTTCGGGCGCCGCACCGGTCTCGGTCAACGGAGTTACGCTCGATCCGGCTACACGCGAGGTAACCTGCGACGGCCGCGCGGTGGAGTTCACCACCATTGAATTCGAAATCCTTCAAGCGCTGATGCGCGCCGCCGGGCGCGTGCTGTCGCGAGACGACGTGATGGAGCATCTTTATCAGCGCAAGGCGACGCCGTTTGACCGCGCGATCGACGTCCACATCGCGCACGTCCGCCGCAAACTGGAAACGGACCGCGAGATCATCAAGACCGTGCGGGGCGTGGGCTATCAGTTCCTCAAGGGCCGCGCCGAGGATGCCGCCGTATGAGAAGCCTCTACCTCAAAGTGCTCGCGTGGTTTCTCACCACCGTTGCCATCACCGGCGTTGGGTTGTGGTGGGTGACGTCGCTCAATTGGACGCGGGCCGAGCAGTCGCTGCCGCCGTTCCGCCGACTCGCCCAACTGGAATTCTCGCTCGCGCGCCAAGCCTACGAACGCGGCGGACGCGCGGAGTTGATCAAGCATCAGGAGTGGATCAAGGCCACGGTCAACTTCAGCGGTGTGTTGGCGGACGCCGCCGGCGTGGACTTGGCGACGGGCGAAAATCACGCGGATCTGATCGCTCGTCTTCAGGAAGACCGGCCGTTCGTGCCGCCCGGCGCGCCGGTGCTCCACGATGGCCGTTTGGTGAATGGCTTTGCCTCATCCGACGGCCGCTACTGGTATCTGCATCGCCAGTTCGGAGGGGGAGGGCCGCGTCGGGGCGCTCCTCCGTATCCCTCTCACATCTGGGTCTTCGCCTCCGTCGGGCTGCTCAGTCTCTGGCTGGCTCATCATCTCACCAAGCCGCTCCGACAATTGCGTGATGTAGTGGACCGGTTCGGCTCCGGCGATATGACGGCTCGTGTTGGCGCCAAACGGCAGGACGAAATCGGGCAACTCGGGCGTGCGTTTGACGCGATGGCCGGCCGCATTGAACTGCTGGTCGATTCGCAACGCCGTCTGCTGACGGACCTCTCGCATGAGTTGCGATCACCCCTCACGCGCCTGGGCTTGGCCGTCGAACTGGCCCGCTCCGGCGACAATCGCGACGCGGCGCTAGACCGGATTCAACTCGAGGCAGACCGGCTCAACTCCATGGTGGCCGGTCTGCTGGAGGTGACGCGCGGCGAGGCCAATCCGGCGGCGGTCGCCTTCGGCCCGGTGTCTCTCGATGAGCTGACCGCGGCCATCGTGGAAGACTGTCGCGTCGACGCCGCCGGCCGCGGCTGCAGGATCGAATTCAAGCCCCCCGCGCCCATCACCATACACGGCAATCCTGAGTTGCTGAGGCGGGCGATTGAGAATGTGTTGCGCAACGCCGTGCGCTACTCGCCGCAGGATGACGAAGTGTCGGTGGTGTTGGCCGCCTCGGCCGGACGCGCTACGGTCTCAGTCCGCGATCATGGCCCGGGTGTTCCAGCGCCGGCACTGCCGCATCTCTTCGATGCGTTCTATCGCGTCGCGCAGACCGGCCCCGATGCGGGCAAAGGCTTTGGTCTCGGGTTGTCAATCGCGCGCCGCGCCGTCGAACTGCACAAAGGTTCGATTACAGCGGCCAACGCGCAACCCGGGCTCGGCGTGACGATCTCGCTGCCGCTTACGGACGCAGCAGCAACTACTTGATCTCTTTGCTGGTGGGTGTGGCCGGCTCGGCGCCCCAGTTTTCACGCACCGTCAGGGAGTTATCCGAGTAGAACGACCGGCGGCCGGTGCTGAGGTAAGCGACCGGGCTGGCCTGCACCATGTAACCAGTGGGCGCGGGCAACATCTGGAAGTTGTAGCCGGACTTCAGGCCAGCAGCCAAGTCTCCCGGAACGAGGTCTGCGCCGTTAGGCCCCGGCTGTCCGGAAGCGGGCGGGCCTAGTTCCTGCAGCGTTTGGGCATACTTGCCGAACTGCGAAAAGTACATCGTCTGGCCCTGGTGGATGGTGCGAATCTGCGAGATGGCGGCCATTTCCTGAGCCTGCATGCGGGCGGTGTTGAGCTTTGGAATGGCAATGGCCCCGATGATGAGGATGATCGCGACTACGATCAGCAACTCCATAAGTGAAAAGCCCCGTCGGGCCGAGCGGGATAGGGAACGTCGAAGCGAGCGCATAGTGTACTTGTCTACTATCCTATGACGTCTCGGGGCGCTTCGGCGTGGAGGCGAATTTCTCGGGTCACCCGGATCACGTACGGGCGGCGGCTGAGCCCGGGGCCAGATCGAATTGGAAATAAGAGAGGGGTGCGGTGGGTGAGCCGTTTTCCAGTTGATCGAGAGCGGCGGTCAGGCTGGCCTTGTTGAGGGCGCTCTTGAGGCGGACCTCGGCCAGGAGCGTGCGGCGGACGCGTACGGTTTCGACCAGGGGCGAGGGTTCGCTGCTGGCGAAGTTGGTACGCGCGGCGCGTTCGTTCTGGAAGGGCTTCAATTCCTTCAAGGCGTTTTGACGGGCGCGCTCGTGGCGCGACGTGTAGATGGCTAGTGTCTTCAGGGCGGCGCGCGTTTCAGAGTCCAGGAAGGGATCAGGCCCGGAGGCGAGCAGTTTGGCTTCATTCATTCGACAGCGGCGGAGGTTCCATTGAGAGTGGAGAATCGTCTCAAAATGAATGAGTTCGAGTTCGCCGACGG
>JAYTKJ010000717.1:0-5087 GCA_043730365.1 Acidobacteriota bacterium
TACTTCTATCAGAAGGCTTTCGACATGATGTCTTCGCCCCACGCCAAGAAGGCTTTCGATCTGGGCGCTGAGCCGGATGCGCTGCGCGACGCTTATGGACGCAACACCGCCGGGCAGGGCGCTCTCCTTGCACGGCGTCTGGTGGAAGCGGGCGTCCGGTTGGTAACTGTTTTTCACGGCGGCTACGACACGCACACCGATAACGACGCCACGAACAAGAAGGTGTACCCGGTTTTCGACCAGGCTTTTGTCACACTGCTTGACGATCTGGATCAGCGCGGGAGGCTGGCTTCGACGCTGGTGCTGTTGATTGGCGAGTTCGGCCGTACTCCGATCATCAATCACTCGGCGGGCCGCGATCACTGGCCTGGAGCATTCTCGATTGCCGCCGCCGGCGCCGGCGTTCCGGGCGGACAGGTGGTGGGCAGTACCGACGCTCACGCCGCAGCGCCTAAGGATCGCCCGATCTCGGTGGAGGACCTGGGCGCGACGCTCTATCACAAGATGGGAATCGACTTCCGGAAGGAATACCATACCAACGGCCGGCCCGTGAAGATCAACTCCGAAGGCAAGCCGATTCGAGAGTTGCTCGGTTGAGTTGAGTTGAAATGATGCGAGCTTCGACCCTGCTGCTTTTGCTTCTCCCGGCTGGCCACTTACTCGCCGACGACGATGTGCTGCCGCAGTCTGGTCCTTGGATCTTGCGCTTGGATCCCTTGGCTGGGACGCGCGGCGCTACGGCGACGGTGGAAGTGACCGGCGAGCGATTCGGCAAGTTGGACGGAGTCTGGTTTGACACTCCGGACCTGCGCTGGACCGAGACGCTGGAGGCGTCCGCCACGCGCGTGCGGGGCCGAATTGCGATTGCACCCGAGGCCGCACTGGGGCCGCATCTGATGCATTTGCGTACCTCGCACGGGCGCACGAATACGCGTTTATTCAATGTGGTGCAATTCCCAACGATAGCGGAGATTGAGCCGAATGATCCGCCGGGCCGGCCGCAGGAGATCGAGCTCCGTCCGCAAGTGATTGGCGGCTTACTCAAGGCGGGGCGCGACATTGATGTGTTCCGCTTCACCGCCAAAGCGGGCGAGCGATGGTTGTTCGACCTACGTTCGATCGAGTACGGCTCGCATCTTGAATGCGAAATGTTGCTGACCGATGACGAGGGCCGGGTGGTGGCCTTCAACGACGACCGGGACGACTATCTCGAAACTCCACTGATCGATCATCGATTCAAACACAGCGGCGCATACCGGATCAAACTGGATCAGTATCGAGGACCGCAAGGTGTCACGTGCGCCCAGAATTGCGGTTACATGCTGCAGATATCGCAACTCCCGCAGGTACTGTCTGCCGATCCTATGGGCTTGCGGCCCGGCGCGACTACGCGCGTGCGGGTTTTGGGCAAACAGCTCGGTGAGATCGAGCGGGCTTGGCTATCGCCCGTTCGCGCCGGGGAGAATTATCGACTTACTTTTCCGTTCACCGTTCCGCTGTATGTTGGGCCGGACCGGGCTATGCGAGTCGAGGGCCGCATTGTGCGTCTGGACGATTCCGAAGCGGAGTTCGAGTTCGCGTTAGCTGCTGACGCCCCGGAAGGTTTGTGGCGGCTGTGGGTGGCCACGCCACACGGGGTTGCTGACGGCATCTCGCTCGATGCATCCCGCGCCCAAACCATCGACGAGTCCAAAGCGGACGCGTTGCCGATGGCGCAGCCAATGGTGGTCAATGGCCGGCTTGCCAAGCGGGGTGAGGAAGATCGCTATGCAATCGACGCTGAGGCCGGCAGGCCCATTCATGCCTGGACGCTGGCTACCCAGTTGGGTCTCCCGCACATCGATACCGTGCTGTCGCTGTTTGACGCAATGGGTCAGTTGCTGATCGAGAGCGATGATTTGATGACGGGGCAGGGCACCGTGATCGGCAACCCCGACTCAAGTCTTTACTTCACTCCCGTCACCAGCGGGCGGCTTTTTCTGACGGTGCGGGACCGGACCGGCCGAGGCGGCGCGGACTTCGCCTACAGGCTCCATCTGGCGAGTGAACTGCCCGGCTTTCGCCTGCTCACCGAGCCGGAGGAGTTTCGCGGCGTGCGCGGGGGAACGGCGGAATTGTCGGTGCTGATGATTCCGGATCCCGGCTTTCATGAGGTGGTGGATACGTGGGTAGAGGGTCTACCGAGCGGAGTGGGGGCCGCGCGCGGCCAGTTTCGCGCCGATCAACATTTCGGGCCGTCCGGCGATGGCGACAACGTTAATATCCCGGAGACCGTGCTGAAAATTCAGATTCCCGGTGAACTGCCGGTTGGGGACTATCCGATTCGCATATTCGGACGCCGGGTAGGCGGTGGGCCGGTGGTGGAGGCGTTCACGACGCTTTGGATTGGCGCACCGCGCAAGCGCAACGATATCCGGCGGCCTTTGCCGTTTATCACCATGACGGTTATTTCTCCACCTCCCAATGCCCCTTGATCGACAGAATTGGAGTAAGATCTACCAATGAAGAAACCCAATCGCAGGCAGTTACTCGGCTCAGCCCTGGGAGGCAGCCTGCTCGCGCGAGCGGAGGAATCCCGCGCGCTGGGGAAGCCGCTCAGCGGGTATGGAGAGCGGTCTGCATTCGTCAAGGCAGAACGGACCAGGCGCGTCTCAAAGACGCCGGAGGCGGGGTCCAGCGCGACGCCGCTGGCGGAGGGCTACGGCATCCTGACGCCCGCCGCGCTGCATTATGAGAGGCACCATGCCGGTGTGCCCGCGATCGATCCGGAACGGCACCGCCTCACCATCCACGGCTTGGTGGACCGGCCCCTGGTGCTCACTATGAATGAGATTCGGCGGCTGCCCTCGGTGTCGCGCATTCACTTTCTTGAGTGCGGCGGCAACAGTGGCGGCGAGTGGGGCGCCACCACCGGAGCGGACGTGCAGCGCGCCAGCGGCCTAGCCAGTTGCAGCGAGTGGACTGGGGTGCCGCTGCGTCTGCTGCTTGACGAAGTGGGCCTAAAACCAGGCGCGACGTGGATCATCGCCGAGGGCGCCGATGCGTGCCGCATGCAGCGTAGCGTTCCCATCGCCAAACTTCTCGACGACGCGATGCTGGCCTACGGTCAGAACGGCGAACCGCTTCGCCCCGAGCAAGGATTTCCGCTACGGCTACTTACTCCCGGCTGGGAAGGAAATCTCCAGGTCAAATGGCTGCAACGCCTGCATGTGACGAATCAGCCGCACATGACTCGCGACGAGACTTCGAAGTACAGTGACCTGATGCCGGATGGCAAGGCGCGGCTGTTTACGCTTGAGATGGAGGCCAAGTCCGTGGTGACATTCCCTTCGGGAGGACAGAAACTGGCAGGGCCGGGGCTGTATGAGTTGACCGGTTTGGCTTGGTCCGGGCAAGGCTTGATCGAACGCGTGGAAATCACGCTCGATGGCGGGCGCACCTGGCAGGACGCCCGCTTGCAGCAGCCACGCTTTCCCAAAGCCTTTACCCGGTTCCGGCTGCCGTGGCAGTGGGACGGCAAGCCTGCCGTGATTGCTTCGCGTGCCACTGATGAGAGCGGGTATGTGCAACCGGCGAAGGAAGAACTGGTTGCTGTGCGAGGAACCAATTCGGGCTACCACTTCAATGGCATCAAACTGTGGCGAGTCGGCGCGGACGGCGCGGTGACGAATGCCGATGTCTAGCGCGATCATGCTGCTGCTGTTGCTGGCAGCGGCCGAGCAGCCGTCCAAACATGGAGTGGGCCGGGCCCCGACCGAGCAGGAGATTCGCGCGTTGGGCGTCATGGTGGCGCCCGATGGAAAAGGGCTGCCCGAGGGCGCCGCCGGAACAGCTGTCGAAGGCCGTGAAGTCTTCGCCTCGCGCTGCGCGAAATGCCACGGCGAGAAGGCCGAAGGCGATGTCGGGCCGGCGCTCGTCGGGGGGCAAGGGACGCTGGCCACGTCCAAGCCGCGCAAGACGGTGGGCAGCTTTTGGCCTCATGCCACCAGCGTTTGGGATTATGTGAATCGGGCCATGCCTTTCAATCAGCCTGGGCTGCTCAACCACAACGAAGTGTATTCGGTAGTGGCCTACATTCTGCACTTGAATGGCATTGTAGGTGAGAAGCAAGTGATGAACTCCAAGACGCTGCCGCAGGTGCGGATGCCCAACCGCGATGGCTTTGTCTCCGATCCACGGCCCGACATCAAGCGGAAGTAACTAACTACTAATGAACAACAAGATCGCATCCACCACCGCCTCACTCGTCCTGGTCTCGGGGTTGCTGCACGCGGCCGATGCGCCCAGCGCCGAAATCGGCAACGGGGAAATTCGAGCCAGAATATACCTGCCCGACGCCAAGCAAGGTTACTACCGCGGTACACGGTTTGACTGGTCCGGAGTGCTCCATAGTCTGCAGTACAAGGGCCACGAATATTACGGACCTTGGTTTAACAAGACCGATCCAAATACGCATGACTTTGTTTACCAGGGGGCTGACATTGTCGCCGGCCCTTGCAGCGCGGTTACGGGTCCGGTGGATGAGTTCCGACCGCTGGGATTTGATGCGGCCAAGTCCGGCGGCACGTTCATCAAGATTGGCGTCGGGGGGCTGCGCAGGCCCGATGAGGCCAAGTATGACGCCTACCGGCTTTACGAAATCGCCAACCCAGGCGAGTGGAGCGTGAAGAAGCACCCGGACTCGGTGGAGTTTACGCAGCGATTAAAGGACGCGTCTTCAGGTTACGGCTACCTCTATAAGAAGACTCTTCGGTTGTCGCCGGGCCAGCCCGAGATGGTGCTGGAGCATAGCCTGAAGAACACCGGCAAACAGGCCATCGACACAACCGTGTACAACCACAACTTTCTGATCATGGATGGACAGCCGCCCGGAGTGGGCATGACGATTACAACTCCTTTCGCGATCGAGACGCCGCGCCCTCCTAACAAGGAGTTGGCGGAGGTCAAGGGAAAGCAGATCGTCTATCTCAAGGCTCTGGACGGCAAGGACGTGGCCGCCTGTCCGGTCAAGGGATTTGGCTCCGGGGTTGAAGATCACCAATTTCGCATCGAGAACAGCAAGCTGGGTATCGGGATGAGCATCGCCG
>JAYTKJ010000718.1:0-4193 GCA_043730365.1 Acidobacteriota bacterium
GCGAACCAACGCCAGGAGGCGGCGCGCTTGGCCCAATAGCCGTACGTCAGTGCGGTGAGCAGCCAGAAGAATGTTGCCACCAGGTCTTTGCGGTCCGCGAGCCAGGCCACCGGCTCGACATGGAGCGGATGGATGGCAAACAAAGCCGCCACTGCCGCGCTTCGCCAAAAGGCGCCCGTCAGATACCGCAGCAGGCTGAACACGAGCATCGCGTTAGCAACATGCAGCCACACGGACACCACGTGCATCGCGCCGGGGTCGTCACCGAAAAGCTGCACGTCGAGCATGTGCGACAGCCACGTGATCGGATGCCAGTCGGCAGCCATTTTGGTGGTGAAGGCAAACTTAAAGCCTTCCCAGGTGATGCCGCTCAGCACGGCGGGATTGTCGCCCACGTAGTCCCAGTCGTCGAAGTTGACGAAACCGTGTGAACCAGTCTGTGCGAACACCAGCCAGATGGCCACAGTGAGGACGGCGCAGAGGCTGACCTCCCTGAAGTGGCGGCTGATGAAACCCGGGCGGTAAGGTTGAGCCTCGGCGGGGGCAGCGGTCGGCCGCTGTTGCTGTTGTCGTTCGATTGTTTTGGCCTTAGCCATCCCATATAGGATGGCACGCCGTGATAGCTTGAAGAGCGTCCATGAGAACTCGTATTTTTCCCGCCTTGTCCGCTCTCTACCTGGCAGCCACTGCGTTGGCGCAAACGTCGATACCCCCGTCGTATCGGAAGTACTGCGCAGCGTGCCACGGCGATAACGCGATGGGCACGGACCGCGGCCCTGGTTTAGTTGACTCGCGCTCACTGCGCCGCCGTCAGGAGGTGCAGATTCGCAACATTATAAAGAACGGCACGCGCGGTGGCATGCCAGCCTTCGCGTTGGCGGACGCCGAACTGACGCCGTTGGCGCAGGCCGTGCGGTCCTGGAACGCTTCAGCTTTCGACGCCAAACCGCCGGGGGATATCGCGGCAGGGAAAGTGTTCTTCGATCGGAACTGCCTTACTTGCCATATGGTGCGTGGTCATGGCGCCTCGAACGGGCCGGATCTATCGGCGATCGCGCGCGAGGTAACAATTCGTGAGCTGGAGCAGACATTGACCGATCCGAGTTCACGCAAGGGCAAGCGCAACAGCTCCAGTTGTCCGAGTTGGGCATTTTGTCCGGACGACCCGTGGGGTGTGGTCAACGTACGGTTATCCAGAGGCGGCAGTTTGCGCGGCTTTGCCCGCAACCGCGGCCCGCATGACCTGCAACTGCAGACGATGGATGGCCGCATCCACCTGCTCGGCGAGTCCGACTATATTGCGGTACAAGCCGAGACCGCCTCCTTCATGCCGCCGCTCAAAGCAACGCCGCCTGAACGCCGTGACTTGATCGCCTATCTGGGCACCTTGGGCGGGGTACCTTTCGGCCCCCTCTCGCCGGCTCCAACGGAGGCCGTGCCCACTGGCGAGATGGACCGGATTCAACATCCCTTGCCCGGCGAATGGCCCGGTTATCATGGCGAGCCCAGCGCGAACCGGCATAGCTCGCTGAATCAAATCGACACAACCAACGCACACAAACTTAAGCCGGCCTGGAGTTACTCGCTTTCGCACCCCAGCCTGCAGACCACGCCGCTGGTGGTGGACGGAGTGATGTACGTCACCGCGCCCAATCAGGTTTGCGCGCTCGACAGCACCACGGGCCGCGAGATCTGGTGCTACGTGCGCCTCCGGTCCGACGCCACCAAAGTCTCTGGCGACTCCGCCAAAGGAGCGCAGCGTGGCGCCGCTCTGCTGGGTGACCGCGTGTTTTTTGCCAGCGACGATGCGCACCTGATCGCGCTCAATCGCCTGACCGGCGCGCTGTTGTGGCAGGTGTTCATGCCCCAGTCGCCCGGTGGATTCGGTGCGACGGGAGCGCCCATGGTGGTAGGCGATCTAGTCATCGCCGGCGTGAGCGGCGGGGATTCTCCACTGCGCGGATTCCTGGCGGCCTACAAGGTAACTACCGGTGAACAGGCTTGGAGGTTCTGGACGGTGCCCAAGCGCGGCGAACCGGCGTCGGAAACATGGGGCGGCACGGCGATCGAGACTGGAGGCGGCGCCACCTGGCTGACAGGTTCCTACGATCCGGAGTCCGACACGCTCTACTGGCCCACAGGCAATCCGTATCCGGACACCGATGGCTCGCAGCGTATCGGCGATAACCTCTACACAAACTGTGTGGTAGCGCTGGACCCCAAGACCGGCAAGCTAAAGTGGCACTTCCAATTCACGCCCCATGACCTTTGGGATTGGGATGCGACCGAGCCGCTGGTGCTGGTGAACGCGTCATGGAAGGGCCGCCACCGCAAGTTACTGTTGCAGGCCAACCGCAACGGCTTCTTCTATGTTTTGGACCGAATTACCGGCGAATTCCTGCTAGGCAAGCCGTTCGTCAACCGGCTCACATGGGCAACGGGAATCGACCCCAAGGGCCGGCCCATAGTGAATCCCGCAGCCAAACCAACGTTGGGCGGCACGATGGTCTGCCCGGCCGTACGCGGAGCCACGAACTGGTATTCCACGGCTTACAATCCCAGCGCCAGACTGTTCTATGTTATGGCCGTGGAAGACTGCAACATGTATCGGCAAGCTGGGAGTTGGTTCGTTCCTTACAACGATCCTGCCAACCCACCGGCGAAGTTTCTTCGCGCTCTCGACATTGAAACCGGCAAGATCGTGTGGGAGGCGCCGCAAATCGGAGCGCCGGAATCCAACTACACGGGCGTGTTGTCGACTGAGGGTGGCCTGCTGTTCTACGGCGAGTCCGGCGGAGACTTTGCGGCGGCCGACGCCCGGACTGGCAAGACTCTCTGGCACTTCAGCACGGGTCAGGCGTGGACAGCGTCTCCAATGACCTACGCGGCGAAAGGCCGCCAATACGTGGCCATTGCGGCCGGCGGCAACATTTTTGCTTTCACGCTTGATCACTAACGCGGTGTGAAGTAGCGGCTGGCGAAGGTCAGGAACACTGGCCAATTCGGACCAGGGGTGTGGCCGGCGGTGTGCTGGCGAAAGGCCACGTCTCCCTCCATCAGCCCCGTCTCGATCGCCGGGAACTCATTTGTCCCGAGGTCCCGCTTGCCCAGTAGCTTGTAGACGGGTCCGGCGGCCGCGCCCGCCATAAACATTCCTTTGGCATCCACCCAGCCGTCTCCGTTGGTTGCGCCCGCACTGATGAAGACAGGGCGAGGGGCGCACAGGGCAATCAGTTCGTGCGAATCGACCGGCAGGTCACTCCACCTCAGAGACCCGGCATACTTGATGTAGTTACCGGCCATCCAGTGGTATTCGCTCTGGCCGGCCACGTTCTCAACCAACTCACCCCAGTTACGCCGATGTAGCTTGACACCGCCGGCACCGGATGAACTGACAAAAGCGACGGCAAAGCGCGAGTCGTAGGCCATCGCGAGTGCCGTGGCTTTGCCATAGCGCGAGTGGCCCTCGAGACCGACGCGTCTGGCGTCGACAGCCTTATCGGTTTCAAAGTAGTCGAGCGCCGAAGACTCAAACGCCACATTGGGCCGCTACTCTCTGCGTAGCGGGATACGATACAGGTTGTGGTGAACCGTCGTCTTTATGTACGCAAAGGTCGAAGGATCCAGCCCAGGCGAGATGCTCCATCCTTCGACGATACGAGAACCGGGAAACAAGGCTGCGTCGCCCAGCCCGCCGATTCCGGAAGCCGGCAGTTTGGGGAGCGTCTCACCCGGTGGAATGGGAATCGCAAGCGTTTTTCCCGGGCTTGTTCGTGAAGGCCGTTGCAGCCCAAGGTAAAGGAACTTTCCATCGGGAGCCCAGGCGGCGTAACAGTGGCAGACGCGCCTGGGGAGCGCCACCTTCGACCGGCACGGCCATCGCTGGCGAGGAAATCTGCCCCTTCAAGGGCGCGAAGGCCACGACCCAACGCCGGTCATGAGAAATGCTCTGCACGTTACCGATCGGATAGGGGACCACCTTCGATCGGCCCGAACCGTCCCGCTGCATACGCGCCAGATAGTGAGTTGTTCCTTCGGTCAGCCGGAACAGAATACGCCCGTCAGGGCCAAAAAGCGGCGAAGTCTCCCCGGGAAGCAGCGCGCTATTTGAGGCTGGAAACTTTGAGCAGATCGAGGGCCTGCTGCTGGAGTGGGGTAGGGGTCGTAGTCATCGCGAAGCTGGACTCGCCCAT
>JAYTKJ010000719.1:0-7028 GCA_043730365.1 Acidobacteriota bacterium
GCCTCGTAAGGCCGGCCCGCTTCGAGCGGCTTGGACGGTGTGGCAAGGAACAGAATGCTCTCGTTGCGGCGCAGCAGGTTGGCGCGCAGAGCGTCCCGCGTAAATAACTCGGCGGGTGCGCCGTCGATCGACACACTCTTCACCGTCATGCCGTCAGTGATCTCAAAACCGGCGACGGGCAACGGTCCACGGCGCGCCGTGAGGGTGGCGCGCGTTACGACTTTCAGCCGCAGGTCGGCATCCAGTACGGCTTCAATACGGTAGTTACTCAACTCCACGTCGCCCCCGGCCGCCTTCACCGAGCCATCGCGAAA
This sequence comes from Acidobacteriota bacterium, assembly GCA_043730365.1. Classification (GTDB taxonomy): domain Bacteria; phylum Acidobacteriota; class Terriglobia; order Bryobacterales; family Bryobacteraceae; genus VFZP01. The sequence goes on from JAYTKJ010000719.1 coordinate 315, forward strand.
CGGCCGCGCCGGAAAGCTGGCCCACGTGTCATAGTAGGCCCGTTCTTCCTTGTACTTGAGCTGGCCGATGTGGATCTGGTCGGCGTTTTCCGGGTCGTAAGAGACATCGAAATTGCCGAGCTGCCGGCCTTGCAGAGCCGCGTAGAAGACGCCCCGGGCCACGGGGAGATCTGCCGCCAGATGCTGGACCAGCCGGATGGAGAAGCTCCCCGACAGATTCGCCAGAATCGGGTTCCACTCTTGCGCCAGCAACAGGCCGCGGTCTGGCGCGCGTGTGGCAGAGCGCCGCTGGATCTCTTCGGTCAGCGCCTCGGCTGTGTCGTCGGTGAACAGAAACAACCCACTCTTGAAGTGCTCATTCAGCGTGGGGGAGTTGGTGAAGGCGCTCAAGGAAACCCGCTCGCCCTTGGACGGGGGCATCACGAGCACTTCGGCATCGCCGCCCTCGGTGTCGGCCACGAAGACCGCGGAGAGGCGGCGACCGCCGACAGGCTTGCCGAAGATCAGGAAGCCGTCGTTGAGATACAGCTTGATGTCGCCGCCGCGGACGAGCGCGATGTCGCTGACGCGGTAGCATTCGTTGGGGTCGAGTTCGCCACGCCTGATTTCGGTGGCGATGTCGGCGGGCTTGGGCGGTGGCGTCGCCGCGCCGAGAAGGCAGGAGCAAGCGATGAGTGCGAAACGGAACCTCACGCTTTCAGGATAGGCGGTTCAGGGAATCACTTTGGCTCCACCCATTTGTGGAATAGCCGCTCGAATCCCACAGTGGGGCGCGGGAAGCCTTCGAGCATCCAAAGATCGGAGCCATGATCTACGACCCAAGCCGCGATGCGCTTGCCATCGGGATGCACCGACAGGCTGCGCACCGTACCTTCGGTTTGAATCTCGACCGTCTTTTCCGCGACTCCCGTCTTGACGTTCACTACGACGAAGTCGTGACCGTCTTCGCGCGACCGCAGGAGATGCAGTCTGGCCGCGTCCCGGCTGGCGCCCATGAGCAATGCCCCCGGAAACTCCGCCACCTGCACAGGCTGGCCACCCTGCGCCGGCACGCGAATCAACTTGCCCTCTAACATGAAGTAGATACCGTCTCCGAGCCACATGACACCACCGGTTGTGCCCGTCGTGCCTCCAGAGTAAAGCTGAGCCGTCGTGGCGCCCCCTTGCGATGGGACCTTGTAGACTCCCTGCGGCGTCTGAAACGCGACCCATGCTCCGTCGGGAGACCAAGCCACCCTTCCCCTCGGCATGTCTGCAATCGCGAGTGGGAGGCCACCCGCCATGGAGAGGGTCCAAAGTTTTCCGGCATTGGGGTAGGCGATTCGCTTGCTGTCGGGCGACAGTTCAAGTTGAATCGCAAGACCGGTGGAAGCCGTGGCGCCGATTTTCCGGGTCGCTCCCGCGACATCGTCCCGAACGAAAATGAACGAAGAACCTGGTAACGACTGACGCTCGGGAAATACCAGTGAGCGGCCATCGGGCGACCAACGCGGGTATTGTGGCCCGGCGGTGCTGTTTGACAGGGGGCGCAAAAGCCTGCCATCGTTTGCGTACTCGAAAATCGACGGTTTCCGGACGATGGCACTGAAGGCAATTCGACGACCGTCCGGCGCGAGTGCAGCCTTCGTCATCTCTGCGTGGCTGGCATGGATAACTCGCTCGGCGCCGGATTCAGTGTCGTATATGGTTATTTGCTTGGCCAACAACTTCGTTAACAGCAGGTGCCGACTGTCAGCAAACCAGACCACGCTACGAGGAAGGCCAGTGACCGCCAAATCCTCGAAGCTCCCCGATGGCCATTGCACCAACCGAAACGTGTCGCCGGAGCTGCGCACAGCTAACTTCTTTCCGTCCGCAGAAAATTTCATCACCTGCGGGCCAGTTTCCGTCGATGCAATTTCCTTCACGAACCGGGGCTCGGACCCGGCGGGATCGCTCACCCAAAACGACATACGTACGCCGTCCACCCGGGCCAGCAGGATCGCCTTCCCTCCTGGCATCAAGGTGGCCATCCCGTCTTTAGGAAATACCGGCGTGGCCGCGCCGCCCGACACGCCCACTTGCCACAGTCCGCCCTTGTTTTCGAAATAGAGCCGGCCTCCATCCGCCGACCAGAACAGATTGGGTTCGAGGCCAGAAGCCGCAAACACGCCTTCGGCTAGTACCGCGGGTTGCTCCGCCTCGAGTACCCGCACCAATAACTGCCACCGCTGCCCTTTGTGCGTTGTGTAGGCAATGGACTTTCCGTCGGGCGAGAATACCGGGGAGGTTTCGGTGGCCTCACTCTGCGCGATCGGCCAGACTTTGAGGTTGTTGCCCGTGATCTCTTCGCGCGGCGCCAGCGCCCAGCCGCCAGCCAGGCAGACGGCGCAGGCAGCCGGCAGAATCCAGCGCAGACGTTGCGGCCGCCCAGGCTCGACTGTAGCCGGCAGAGCCTGCGACGAACTCGTACTCAGCCCCATCGCGCGCAGCCCGAACGCCAGGTCTTTCATCGATTGGAACCGCCGCCCTGGCTCCTTTTCCAAACAATGCCCTGTCACTTGCCGCAGCCCTGAAGGGATCGACTCCGGCAACTCCGCCACGTCTTCGCGCACAATCGCCGTCATCGTCTCCGCGGCGGATTCCTTGGCGAAGGCGCGCTTGCCGCTGAGCATCTCATGCAGCACCGCGCCGAAGCTGAACACGTCGCTCCGCGCATCCGCGTCCTGCCCGCGTACCTGCTCGGGCGACATGTAGCCAACAGTGCCCATCACGGTGCCGGGATCAGTATTGACAGCCATGGCCGTCAGCGTCGAGTCTTTCGCGCCCAGCTTCGCCCCGGTGTTCTTGGCCAGCCCGAAGTCGAGCACTTTGGCCCGCCCTTCGCGCGTCACCATAATGTTCTCCGGCTTCAGATCGCGATGCGTGATCCCGCGAGCATGGGCCGCCGCCACCGCGTCGGCAATCTCGGCCCCCAGTTCCACCGCCTTACGGGGCACCATGGGCCCCGAGTCATTCAGCGCCTGCCGCAGAGTAACTCCGTCCACTAACTCGGTGACCATGTAGAGCACGCCGTCGTCGCCGCTTCCGATGTCATGCACCGCCACAATCCCCGGATGATTCAGCGCCGCCACAGCCCGCGCTTCCTGCTCGAACCGTGCGCGGCGCCCCGCGTCCGATGCCAGTTCCGATGGCATCACCTTCAGCGCCACCTCGCGCCCCAACCGCGTGTCGCGCGCGCGATACACCTCGCCCATGCCACCTGCGCCCAACGGGCCGAGGATTTCGTACGGACCTAGCTTGCGCCCGGCGGAGAAGGCCATGAGTCCGTCATTATACGGCAGTCTCAGGCTGATCGGATCAAAACAAAGCCGTACAAACGCCAGGTAAGATTCGCGGGGCGTCAGCTTCGGCCACCCCCGGTGGTTTTCTAGTTATTCCGCGCCGGCTTCTGGTACGGCTCCTTCAAGTATTTCGCCGCTTCTTCCTGCGCGCCTTGTGTGTTGTCCTTGGTGCGAATCGCCTGGTTGTACTCGTTCACCGCGCGCTCACGCTGGTCCGTCACGTCGAAAATTTTCCCCAGGTTGATATGGCCCCACACTTCGGTCCACTTCGGTTCCAGATCTCCGTTCAGCGAGGCCCGGAATTCGTTGGCGGCGGACTGATAGTTGCCCTGCAGGAAGAACATCTCGGCCACGCGATAGTGCGCCAGTGAGCTGTTGCGATTCACGTCCAGCGCCTTCTGATACTCCTTGAGCGCGTCGGCAAATTCGCTGATCTCGGCAAACATCTCACCGCGCCGGATCGCCACCGCCACACGCATGTTATTGTCAAAGCGCAGAACGCGGCCGTTGGGATCGATGATCACCTTCTTGGGGCGGCCGAACGACTCAGCCACGAACTCGGTGGACGTGCCGACGACATCCACGGTTTTGAACTCCGGGTTGCCCTCGGTCTCAAATTTCAGCTCCACCGGCATGCGGAACGTATCGAGGTCCTGCGAGATCTTGCCCATGATGCGGAAGCCGGTCTGGGTGCGGAACACCGTGTACTCGAGCTTGAACTCGGGCGAGCCGGTGGACTCGGTCCATTGCACGAAAAAGCCTTGCAGACTGCGGCCCGCGGCCTTCTCAGCCAGGTTGCGGAAGTCTTCGGTGCCGGCGGTCTTGCCGGCGTAGGTGGACAGGAAGTCCTTGAGGAACACACCGAATTTGTCGTCGCCCATCACCTGCCGCATCATACCCATCACGGCCGTGCCCTTGGCGCCGGTAACGGCCCAGTATTCAGGCGAATAGTCTTCCAGACGCGCGGCCTGCGTCATCGGCGGATCGTCCACCGTCAACGCCTCCACGTAGACGTCCTTCAACTCGGCCTCGTAAGAAGCGGTGCCTGACTCCTTCTCAACCCAGAGCAGCTCCGAGTAGCGGGCGCCCGAGTTGGCGAGCCAGATATGATTGCGCGAGGGCGGCGACACGCTGAGCCCCCACCACTGGCGCGCGGTCTGATTCACCAGCAATCGGGAGTTGGGCGTGGCCTGGATGGCGCGCGTATTCAGGAAGATCAGGCCCGGGGCGGCAAAGCCGTTGGGGGCGCCGGCTTCGGTCTCCACCAGCGTCAGATTGGCTTGCGGAGCCACGCCGAGAATCGGCGTAAGGAACGTCATCACCTTGGCCATCTCGGCGGTGTGCGCAGCCGCCGCGGCGGCGTTCTCTCCCCGGAAGAAAACCTGCGTGGTGACGCCTGACTGCGTGCCACGGTACGCTTCGCCCTTCACCATCGCGATGCTGCCGGGGAAGGAAGCGCGAGCGGCGTCGAACTCGAAGACGGCCTTGCCGTCGGTCTTGACGGGACGCGAATCGAGGCCGCTGGCCACCACATTAAATCCGTCCGGCACGCCGATCTTCATCGTGGCCGCGAAGCGATCCGCGGTGTATTCATTTACCGGAAACCAGCGCGAGGGATAGAGCAGAAAAGCGTAGTCCGGCTGGATCGAGGCAAACTTCACGCCGTAGACCGGCGATTCCTCGGTACCGGTGAGGCGCCCGTCATAGTCAAAGATCACGGTCGTAACTTTGCCTTTGCCGAGGGGCTCGGAAAAGTTGACACGCACGCTGAAGTCCGGCTGATTGCGATTGAAGTTGAGCGGGCGGCCGGAGCCGTCCAGCACCTTGGTCACCTGCAGCGCGTTGTTCAGCTCAAAGACGGCGTAAGTGATGTTGTCATCCACGGCAGCGAAACGGACCACGGCCTTGGCCGCCAGGGTCTGGGCGCGAGGATTGATTTCGGCCTCGATCTGGTAATGCTCCACGTCAATGCGCGGACGCTTGGTGTCTTTGTCCTGCTGCTGCGCCTGCAGGCCACTGACGGCGGCAACGAGAGAGGATGCGATGAAGAACCTGGCTACGAACATTCTCAACTTTCCTTGGCGGCAAACACTTTCAGTACAATACCGGCGGCCGTCTCCATGGGATCCTCGTCGCTTGCCAGCTTTCGCGAGACCTCCTGCAGGCCCATCTGAACGGCCAGACGAGCATCGGGGTCATCCAGCAAGCGTCTGGCCTCTGCCGCCAACCGCTCACCGGTGCAAGCTTCCTGGATCAGTTCGGGGATCACCATCCGGCCAGCGACCAAGTTCACCATCGAGTAGAACGGCACGTCGACCAGGAAGCGGCCCATCCACCAGCTCCATGGACTGACCTTATAGAAAGCGGCCAAGGGTGTGCCCAACAACGCCGCCTCAATAGTCACGGTACCACTGGCGGCCAAAGCGCCGTCGGCATGAGCAATCGCGTCCCAGGTTTCGCCTTCTATATGTTGGATGGATGCGGCGCGTAAAGGTTCCGCAAAAGTTGTTAAGTTCAGGCGCGCGGCGGCTCCTTTTGGGGTGGCCAGGACCAGCGTGACTGGCCGGCCGCCATCTCTGCGGAGGCGGGCAGCGGCGTCAGTAAGCGGCGGCAGGTGCCGGACGATCTCACCGGGCCGGGAGCCGGGGAGCAGCGTGAGCATGGGCCGGTCCACGGGAAGCTGGTGGCGGCGGAAGAACTCCTCGCGAGACAGCTTAGGCGCCACCAGCCGGGTGAGCGGATGGCCAATGTAGGTGGCCTCGACGCCGTGATTCCGGAAAAAGTCCTCTTCAAACGGGAAGATGCAGAGCAGGTGGTTAACTGAGCGCTTGATCTTAGGGAGCCTGCCTTTCCGCCACGCCCAAACCTGCGGGGCAATCAGATAGACCACCGGAATCCCCATGGCACGGAGCTTGGGCGCGAGGCGGAGGTGAAAATCCGGCGAATCCGTGAGGATGGCGAGATCCGGCTTCTCTCGGCGGGCAGCCGCCACCAGCTTGTTGAACTCGCCCTTAATGCGTGGGATGTGGCGGATAACTTCTACCAGGCCCACTACGCTGAGTTGCGCGGCGTCGACCACCGTGCGCACACCTTCTTCGCGCAGACGGTGGCCGGTGCAGCCGAAGAAATCTACCGAGCCCTCGGGAAGCCGGGCGCGGAGGGCGCGCGCCAGAGCGGCGGCGTAAAGGTCCCCCGAGGCTTCTCCGGCTGAAATGAGGATCTTCATTTATTGGACGGAAGCGGGCTCGAACGTGATCTTGAGGCGAGACCCTGTCGCCTCGGCAAAACGCTCCAAAGTGCGAGTAGATGGCTTGGAACCCCCGCTCTCCAGCCGGGCGACGACGGCTTGGGTGGTTCTCATCCGCTGCGCCACCTGCTCTTGGGTTAGTCC
>JAYTKJ010000720.1:0-3057 GCA_043730365.1 Acidobacteriota bacterium
TCCTCGGTGGAGATCATCTGCGTGGGGACGGGCGAGTCCACGCCTTTGCGGCGGTCACGTTCGTGTTTGCGGATCCACATGAGTCACTTACTCCTTGAAAAGCGTATTGAGGGGAAAGGCCGAGTCTGGGAGCACGGTACGAGCATCGCGATCAATCGTTTGGTCTTCCCCAGTATCCTACTTCGCCACGAGCATGGTGAAGCCGGGTCCGGCATCAACAATTCGAACCAGCAATTCAAGGATTCTGTTATACTTCTGGCAATCAAAAAAACTGGAGGCCCAGCGCATGGAGGCAAAACCACACGAGATAACGGCTCTGCTGGAGCGCGTCCGCACCGGGGACCGCGATGCCGAGAACCGCCTCTACGAGATCGTCATGCCGCACCTGCGGCGGCTGGCCCAGCACCTGCTCGGTGGTGAACGCCGCAACCATACCCTCCAGGGCACCGAACTTGTCAATCAGGTCTATATTCGAATGGCCGGTACGAATCTTTCTTTGCGGGACCGCGCTCACTTCTTCGCTATAACGGCCAGAGCGATGCGCAGAGAGTTGATCGACTACGCTCGCCGCCGGCCGGACATACTTGTGTTGCCGATCGACGGCCTGCCCGAACATCTGCTGGTCACGCCGGGTGGCAAGCTTGAACTGGCTCTGACGGTGGACGAGCTGCTGGATAGCATGCGGGAATCCATGCCTAACGAATGCGCCATCGTCGAGTTGAAGTTCTTCTTTGGAATGACCGACGAGGAAACTGCCGAAGTTCTTGGCCTGCCACTGCGATCGATGCAGGCTCGTTGGCAGGACGCCCGCATTTGGTTATTCGAACGCGCGGAGGCGCAAAAGTGGAGGCCCATCAAACCTCGCAGCCGGTCAGCGACAACGACGAGTTGATCGTCACCCTGTTCCTGGCTGCCATGTCTCGCCCGGAGCCGGAGCGCGCTCCGTTCCTGAGCGAAGCCTGTGGGGCGGATTCGGCTTTGCTGGCGGCCGTGGAACGGCGGGTCAAATGGGAAGCGCGCCTCGGTGGATTCCTTCTCACCCCCGTCGTGCCGCGCGAGCGTGTCGATCGCCCGTTTCTGCCGGGAGACGCCGTGCTTGACGAGCGCTTTGCTATTCTGCGTGTCGCCGGGGAAGGCGGTATGGGCGTCGTCTACGAGGCTTTTGACCGAAGGCTGGATCGCCGTGTCGCTCTCAAGTGTCCGCACTTTGAGTTTCGCAAGCGGCTGCCCCCGGAGGCAATGAAAGCTTTGTCGGTGGCGCACGATAATGTGTGCAAGGTCTACGGATTCCACACCGAAAAAGGCGCTACCGGCGAGATCGATTTCTTCACAATGGAATTTCTCGATGGAGAAACGCTGGCCGCCCGTCTCGAGCGCGCGCCATCGCGCTGGTTGGAAGCCGAAGAGGGGCGCCGGATCGCGCAACAGCTTTGCGATGGCCTCCAGGCGGTGCACCAGCAAGGCATCGTGCATCGCGATTTGAAGGCCAGCAACGTAATGCTCACCACCCGCAAGGATGGAACTCTCCGGGCGGTAATCATGGATTTTGGTATTGCCCAGGGAGGGGATCTCTTCAGTAGTAGTGTGCGGGGCACGCCCGCCTACTTGGCGCCCGAATTGTGGAAGGGCCGGCCGGCCAGCGTGCAGTCCGATCTCTATGCGCTCTCGGTCCTGTTCTACGAAATGGCCTGCAGTGGCCGCCAGCCTTTTGCCGAAGGCTCCACATGGGAGCAACGGCTACAAACGCTACCCGCTCCCGCCGAAGCGAGCCAGCGCCTGCGCTCGGCGATCGCACGCGGCCTGCATCCGGACCAGCAACGCCGCTACGGTTCCGTTGCTGAATTCCGGCGCGCACTCTGGAGCCCGTCACGGCGCTGGCTCCTCGGAGTGGCTGCGGCGGGCGCAGTGGGCGTGTTCGCCAAAGAACAATATTGGCCGTCTTCGGCGGTGCGGCTGGCCGTGCTCGCTCCAGCTATCAAGGGCACGAGCGGCGACGAGGCCACCGCGCTGATCACCGGCTTCCTGCACGACCTTTCCTATCGCTTTCAGACTCTGCGCGGCGCGCGCCGCCCGCTAACGGTTTACCCCCTCTCGCAGACTTCGGACGGGGCCAGCGCTCAGTCAACCGCGACGCATGTCATCGCCAGTCAGTTCACAATGAGCACGGCGGGATGGTCTGTTGCTACCGAGCTCAAGGAGGCGCCGTCAGGCCGCCCGGTGCGCCATTGGCAACGTAGTTCGAGCCGGGAAGGTCTGGCCGCGCTGCTGTTCGCCCTGCAATCTTCGGTGATGACAGAGTCGATCGCGCAACTCTCGCTGCATGCCGAGCCCAAGCGCCAGACGCTCACGCGCGAGTCTTATGCGGACTATCTGCAAGGGCTGCATCTGGCGCGGGTCGACTACGAAAACGCCGCCAACGCTGTCCCGCTCTTTGAAAGGGTTATCAAAGCGTCGCCAGAATCCCCGCTTGGCTATGCAGGTCTCGCCGAGGCCTTGCTCAACGCACGCTATATGATCACCCGCGACAAATCGCTCGAAGGCCGCGCGTTCACCGCCATTGCGCAGGCCGAACAACGCGATCCGGACTCAGCCCACGTTCATCTGGTGGCGGGGAAGCTCAGTGCCGCAGGGGGTAACAACGAGCGCGCCCTCGGATCTTATCGCCGCGCGTCCGAGCTCAGTCCGAACGATGCGGAGCCTTACATGGAGAGTGCCCGCGCGCTATTCATGTTGAACCGCCGTCCCGAGGCCGAGGCGGCTTTCCAGACCGCCGTCGCCGTCCAGCCGTCTTATTACAAGCCATACTTACTCGCTGGAGGTTATTACTATGAAATTCGTAATTTCAACGCCGCCGAGAAGAATTGGCTCGAAGCCGTGCGTCTGGCGCCCGGTCAGAGCTTGGCCCGTTTGAATCTAGCCTCGCTTTATCTCACGACCAATCGCTGGGCCGAGGCGGAAACCCAAGCGCTGGAGAGCTTGAGAATCAAGAGGACGCGCTTCGCTCTCGAAATAATGGCCGCTCTGCATGAGCGGGCGGGGCGGAACGCCGAGTCCCTC
>JAYTKJ010000721.1:0-1557 GCA_043730365.1 Acidobacteriota bacterium
CTGAAGGCGATCTTCGATCCGCAAGGCGGACGCTGGATGGATGGCCGGTATGTACCGAGCCTGCTTGCCGCCATCGGAGAAGTCATCGAGATGCACATGGTGCGCATCGGCTTTCTCAAGCGGGGTGAGCCTTTGGGAAAGAAAGGCATGCTGGATCGCGCGGATCCGGATGCTGCGGGTTCAGTGCCTGGTTCCGGGAAAGCCGGATTAAAGGGCCCGGGTGGTACTGGTGCTCCGGCCGGTGGCGTCATGATCGAGCCGGTCGAGCAAAGGGAAGCTATCCGGGTCGGAGAAGCCCGCGTCTTTTCCGGGCATGCGGGGCCCGCCAGCGGGGCGGCTGATACACGGGCGGATAGCACAGCCGCGGCAGCGCGTAAGTTCGCCGGCGGTGCCGATACATCATTCAGTGACGCCGGCCGCGGATCGGTCTCACAAGGACGATTTTGCCCCCGCTGCGCCAATCCGTCTCTAGTTCGATTGGAGGGTTGCTGGTCGTGTCAAACATGTGGATATTCGCGGTGTGAATAGGTGCTCACATCGAACACTGAGAAAAACTGCAAACTGGTTGTCTGAAGTGCCCCCCCCGCTGGGCTGTTTTGCATCACGCGAGAAAACCGGCGTGCGAGCATTGCGGCTTGCAAGCGCCCTCAAACCTTTCTATAGGAAGCACCGCCGGTCCCTTCGTCTATCGGTTAGGACACGAGATTTTCAATCTTGGAAGACGGGTTCGACTCCCGTAGGGACCGCCAGCGTTTTTCTATCATCTTGAAACCGTTGCAAACTTGTCAGGACAAACCCGCTATTTTGTGGGAGAGTTCGCGAGTGGAACTAACTCGGCCGGGTCCGAGCATCTTCATTGCTTCCGCGCATCTTTGCCTGCCTCGCTTTGCGGCAGTACGCCTCCTTCAGCTATGGTTTTTCCAGCCGAAAACTCCATCAACTGGTGGCCAGTTGCGCCGATTTTCGGTGGCGATCGCATCTGCTGCATTGGACATGCCGTGAGCGGAGCAGTTCGGCAAGCCGGCGGCATCGCAGCGGGCTCGGGATCAAGCCGGAACGCTTTCGCCGGGTGCGGGACTGTTGTGGAAGGTTCGCGAAAAATGACCCCACTGCATATGAACACGCAGACTTTGGCAAACGGACGCAAGAACATTTGCGGTTCGCTCAGAAGCGGCCTTAGGTAGGCGAGGCTAGCGAGGTGCTGCTGCAGCCAATGCTCTTTTGCCGTGTGCCTTCCGCCACGCGAAAACGGTGATCGGCGAGGCCGGGCAAGCCGAAGGGTCACTCGGCGGATCGCCCGCGCTGAAATGCAGAGCAGAGTTCCACTCGTGCGATTGCTATCTTGGTCAATGCAACGTCTATTGTTGCTGAAGGCTGGGTGAATCTGTGCTCCGGCCCAAGAAGAACATGCGATCTAAGATCGCGTTGCAGACAATCGAGGAGGAAATGATGTCGTCTAAGATGAAGTCGCCCAGTCGCCGGAAATTCCTGGCGAGCGCCAGCGGTGCAGCCGTGGTGGCGGTTACAGGCTTCCCCAATATCTCGTTTGCGCAGAAC
>JAYTKJ010000722.1:0-3702 GCA_043730365.1 Acidobacteriota bacterium
GTTTGTGGGAGACGAAGTGAATCCACATGCGGTTGGCCGGACCGAGCAACTGGGGCAGGAACCGGATCAACTGATAGTTCCCGGCCAGGGTGCGGACTTTGCGGCGGAACTCGCTATCTAGAGCGGTGGGGAAGTCGAAGGCCTTGGCTTCGGGGGCGAGCAGGACGCGGTAGCCGGCGAAGAAGGCCTGGAGCGGAAGAAACATGTCATCGAGCAGGCAGCCGGGCGGAAGAGGACGGGCCAGCGACCGGCGCATGGCGTAGATGCAGCCGGTGCATCCGGGGACGGAATCGATGGCGCTGAGCTGTTTGCGGATCCATTTTTCATACTTCCAATACAGGCCGACGTTGGCTTCGGCTTGGGATAGGCCATCAAGGATGATGAGTTCTCCGCTGACGGCGCCGACGGTGGGGTCTCCCAGGCTGGCGATGAGGACCTGTAGGGTGTTGGGGGAGAGCCGTTGGCGGACATCGGTGAGGAAGAGAATTTCGCCCTGAGCCTCGGCGAGGCCGCGATTAAGGGCGAGGGCCTTGCCGCCGCGGGGCAGTGTAATTACGCGGACGCCGTGGGAGGCGTAGGGGGCGGCGATAGCGGTCGAATCGTCGGTGGACGCGTCATCGAGAACGAGGATATCGACCAGGTGGCGGGGATAATCGAGGGCGATCAGGGAATCGAGCTTGGCGGCGAGCCAGACGGCGCCGTTGTGGACAGGCATGAGGACAGTGACGGTGCGGGGCTGAAAGGCCGGGGTGATGGGGCGGGCGCTTTTCTTGGCCAGCCAAGCGAGCAGGAGCGGGTAACCGAAGAGGGTATAGAGAACAAAGGCGGCGGCGAGGAGGAAGACGGCGGTGGCCATGGATCACCGGCAGGAGGGGGCGGCCAGGAGCAGAGCCTCAAAGTCATTGACGACGCGGTCCCAGGAGAAATTTTCGGCCACCAGTTGACGGGCATTGGCGGCGATGCGCTGGGCGAGGGCGGGATCGTTGAGGAGGGAGAGGCAGGCGTCGGCGAACTGGGCGGGGGAATCGGCGATGAGGATGTTCTCCCCGTCCTTGTAATCGAGGCCTTCGGCGCCGATGGACGTGGAGACGACGGGGATGCCGGCGGCCATGGCTTCATAGATTTTGATGCGGGTGCCGCCGCCGACGCGGAGCGGGACGATGGAGACGCGCGAGCCCCAGAGCCAGGGGCGGATATCGGGGACGGTGCCGGTAATGGTGATACGGGGATCGGCTTGACCGAGAGCAAGAATGGCGGCTCCGGGCTGGCGGCCGGCGACGGCGAGGGAGGTTCCGGGGCGGCTGCGGCGAATGAGCGGGAGGATGTCGGCGGCGAACCATTCGATGCCGTCAATATTGGGCATCCAGTCCATGGAGCCGACGAAGACCAGATCGGCCGCGGGGGGGGATTCGTAGTGGGCGAAGTGGACACAATCGACGCCGGTGGGAGTGTCGTGAACATTGACGTCGCCGAAGAGCTTGCGCATCATGTCGCGGTCAGCGGCGGAGACGGCGATGACCGCGCCAGACTCGCGGCAGACGCGTTGTTCGAGGGCGAACATGCGATCGGCCTGGAGACGAAAGTAGGCGCGGCGGAGGGCGCCTTTGGCCGTTTCGGCATGTCGGCGCCAGATCATGGTTTCGACGTTGTGTTGAAACAGGACGGTGCGGGGGAGGTCGTCAAAATGGGGTGCGGGGGCGAGGAAGTCGCACACGGCGCGGTCGAAATTACCGGCGCGCATTTCGGCGCGGATGAAGGTGGCCAATTCCGGGGAGATCCAGCGGCTGACGGCGAGGGGGAGGGAGGAGAAGAGACCGCCGGCGAGTTGGAGAGCGAAGCGGGGGGAGGTTTTGGAGGGTGGCTGATGGGCGAAGGCGTAGTGGCGCGTGGAGTATTCCGCGGCGCGGCGCGGGCCTTCGGGCTGCGCGGGATCGGCGAAGGCGGCGTAGTGGACTTCGTGGCGCTGGTGCAGGCGTTTCACGATTTCGAGCGTGCGGATTTGACCGCCCTTGGTGGTGGGATGGAGGAAGTTGGGATTCACCCACAGGATTTTCATGCGCGGCTGGGGGCGAGGATCCCTTCTCCCACCGCCTGCCCGTTGCCGGTGACGAAGACGTCACCCCAGATCTGGAGGTTAAGCAGACGCCAAATACGGTCCGTGGCGTCGAGCTGGCCGGAGCGGTGACGGCCGAGGAGGGCGGTGAGGGCGTCCCGGTCGGTATAGGCGGCGAGCAGGCCATCGGGGCGGAGCAGCGAGCCGAGAATCTTTTCAGCGCCGGGTCCGCGGAGCCAGTCGCGAAGGGGCGTGGGGAAGCCCATTTTGGGACGGTAAAGGATGTCGTGAGGAAGCAGGTCTTCGACGGCCTTTTTAAGAATGTACTTCCCTTCGCGGCCGCGAATTTTGAGCGAGTCGGGCACGCGCGTGGAGAACTCGACGAAGGTGTGGTCGAGGAACGGAACCCGGCTTTCGATGCTGGCCGCCATGCTCATCTGATCCTGTTTCATGAGGAGTTCCACAAGGTAGGTTTTCAGATCGGCATAGAGCATGCGGGCGAGGAAAGGGCGATCGGCGGCGGCGTCCCAGGCTTGGCGGAAGCCATCGTAGGGGGCTTGGTGAGGCAGGCGGAAGAGTTGGCGCTGCTCGGCGTCCGGGAAGGCGCAGTAGAAGTTATCAAGATAGAGGGATTCCACTTCACCGCCGCGGGCGAGAAAGGTATGGCCGAGCTTGCGGCGGGGGCCGGCCGGGAGAAGCGAGGAAGACTCGATCCAACGCGCCAATCCATCGCGCAGCGGAGCCGGGACAAGGCCGTAGGCGCCCATGGCGCGGTGGTTCCAGCCGTAGAAACGGTAGCGGGAATAGCCACCGAAGAGTTCATCGCTGCCTTCGCCGGTGAGCACGACCTTGACCTGTTCGGAGGCGAGTTTGGAGACGAAATACAGCGACACGCTGGAGGGCCAGGCGATGGGTTCATCCTCGTGCCAGACAAGTTTGGGCAGGGCATTGAAGAAATCGTCTTTTGAAACGGAGACTTCGTGATGATCGGTGCCGATTCGATTGGCGACCTGGCGGGCGTAGCCGAGTTCACTGAATTCGGCTTCGGCATAGCCGACGGCGAAAGTTTTGACGGCGCCGGTGGTGATCCGCTTCATGATGGCGGCGATGGCGCTGGAATCGACGCCGCCGCTGAGGAACATGCCGAGCGGGACATCGGCCATCAGCCGCATCTGAACGGACTCCTCCAGACGCCGGCGGCACTCGGCAATCCAGTCGGCCTCCGAGCGCTGTTCGACTTGCGGCACGGGGACATCCCAGTAGCGGGTGATGACGGGCCGGGGATCGGAGGATGCGAGATCGATGGTCAGATGGTGACCGGGCATCAGTTTGCGGATGCCGTGAAAGAGGGTTGTTTCGCCGCTATTGAAGCCAAAGGCGAGGTATTCGCTGAAGAGGGAATCGTCAGGCCGGGTAGAAACGGCCGGGTGGGTGAGAATGGCTTTGATTTCACTGGCGAAGACGAACGTCTGGCCGTCCCACCAATAATAAAACGGCTTGATGCCCATGCGGTCACGGGCGCAGAAGAGAGTGCGGCGGCGTTCATCCCAAAGAGCGAAGGCGAACATGCCGCGGTAGTGGGCGAGGCTATCGGCGCCCCACTGTTCCCAGGCATGGAGAATGGTTTCGGTGTCGCAATGGGAGCCGTA
>JAYTKJ010000723.1:0-4310 GCA_043730365.1 Acidobacteriota bacterium
GACTGGAGCCTTCCAGCCCGTGCACCAGCACCACTTCGCCCTTTGGCTTCTCAACCACCGGGCGCTGGACATGCACCAGGATACGGACGTCGGCCTCGGTGTTGATGAGCTTGGCTTCCACCGGATACCGCCATTCCTCGAAGCGGCGCGGCCAGAAGTTCGCAGCAATCGTGGCCACATGGGGATTGGGAAGCAGAGGAAAGTATGGCTTCAACCTGCCCCCTATTGTATCGAGGCGGCGTGTCAGCATCGCCAGACGGTATAATTCGGCTTGCAAGGCACCAAGCTTATGAAACTGATGTCGGCGTTGTTGGCGGCTGGTTTCGCGATGGCCGCGGGAGACCCCAAGGGCCTGCCCAAGGGCGAGGGCTCAGACAAGTTCGTACGGATTGAGGCCACCGCCTACCTGGACAAAGCCGCCATCGCGCAGGCCGTGGGCGGCGAGTTGGACCAGGGCATTTTGGTGGTGGAGGTCAAACTCACACCCGCCGAGGGAACCAAGCTCAAGATCGATCGTGACGATTTCCTGCTGCGCTCGGACCGCAGCGGCGAGCGCGCCAATCCTTACACGCCCTCCCAGATTGCCGGCTCAGGCGTGATGCGGATCAGTTCACAGGCCGGCGCATCGGGCGGCGTGCAGAATCAAAGCACCGGACCAACTTGGGGCGGCCTGGGCGGCGGACGAGGGCGGACTTTGCCAGGGTCGGGCCAAGGCATCGGCAACGGCACGGCTTCCGTGACCGAAGCCGTCGCGGCCGTGGACGACGGATCGGTCCAGCAGAAGGAGAATCCATTGCTGGCCATTCTCAAGCAAAAGATTCTCGCCGAGAAAGAGACCACCGAGCCGGTCAGCGGCCAGCTGTACTTCCTGATGGAAGGCAAGCAAAAGGTGAAGGACATTGAGCTCCTCTACAAAACGGCCGCGGGGCGCGTCTCGGTCCGGTTCAAACAACTTCCATAATCATGCGCATTTCCGACCTTGAAACTCCAGCGATTCTGATTGACGTCGATATCATGGACGCCAATCTCAAACGGGTGGCCGACTATGCTCGCTCGCATGATTTGCGGCTCCGGCCCCACACCAAGACCCACAAGATTCCGGCGCTCGGCGCCAAACAGGTGGCGCTCGGCGCGGTCGGCCTCACGGTGGCCAAGGTGGGCGAAGCCGAAGTATTCGTGGAGGCTGGCACGCCCGATCTGCTGGTGGCCTATCCGGTGATTGGCCGTTCCAAACTTGAGCGGCTGACGAAGCTGGCAACAAAGACGCGCATCACGGTGGCGCTCGACGGCCTGACGGCGGCGGCGCAACTTTCCGATGCGGCGCGCGCGGCCAGAGTCAACATAGGGGTGCTGGCCGAAGTAGATGCCGGGATGGGCCGGGTGGGCGTAGCGCCCGCCGATCTGGTACCACTGGCCAAGGCGATTGCCAATCTACCTCATCTTGAGCTACTCGGCTTCACGTTCTACCCCGGCCATATCGCGCGGCTGGATGAAACCGGGCAAGCGGCGCTCAAGCAGGTGAGTAAGCTGGTCGCCTCCCTGGTAAAGGAATGCAAGGCAGCCGGCGTCCCCACCGGCATCGTGAGCGGCGGGTCTACGCCAGCGCTGTTCGAATCGCATCAGGTGGAGGGCCTGACCGAGATTCGCCCAGGCACTTATATTTTCAACGACCGGAACACCGCCGAGGCCGGAGCCTGTAGCTTCGCCGATTGCGCCGCCACCATCATGACTACCGTAGTATCCAAACGACCGGGCCACATGATCATCGACGGCGGATCCAAGACGTTCTCATCGGACCGCACGGCTGGCGTGGGTGACCCCATTTTCGGTCTCTTGCGAGAAGCGCCCGGCGCGCTGTTCTACAAGATGAACGAGGAGCATGGCTTCGTTGACCTCAGCCGTGCTGAACGCAGTGACTTTACGGTGGGCGAACGTGTGCGCGTCCTGCCGAACCATATCTGCGTAGCCATGAACCTGCATGAGCAGGTCTACGGCGTCCGCGGCGATGAAGTGGTCGAGGTCTGGAAAGTGGCCGCGCGCGGCAAACTGCAGTAGCAGTAGCAGCAGCGGCTATTCCGTGGACGCGATTTCATCCACCGTGACCATGCCGTGCTCGAGGCGTCCAGTGAGTTTCACCTTCTTGCCGAGGTGGTCCATCACTTTTTCCCCGTTCACGATGCGGATCACCTTCCCGCCCGTGACGAATACCGGGGCAGCACCCTTTTTCACACAGCCGGTCACACATTTCTCAGCTCCGGCCCCGCCGTCGGCGTGTTTCAAACCGCAGCCGGACTCTGAAATTGCACCGGTCCATTGTTCAGCCGCGAGCGTGGCGGCGCCCAGCGCGGCAGCCAGAAGAAGTAAGCGTAGCATCAGAACGATTATCTCGCTTCGGGCAGAATCTGCAAGTTGGGCGGCAAAGTGAAGCGGCTATCGTCAAGGCCTTTATCGATAGTCACCGAGTCTGAGAAGATCTCGTACACCTTGCTGCCATCGCGCGTGCGGGTAATGGCCCAGGGCCACATCACGCCGTTCGAGGGACGATATTTGGAGAATAGCGTGACCTCTTCGTGGCGTTCCTTGGCCACCGGATCGCGGCGATAGAAGACCTGCCGGACCGGCAGCTTGGTGCTGCGATGGAAATAGGCGGTGACCGAGGTGTTGTCGTTGTCAACGAACTCCACCAACTCGACGGGTTGATTTTCAAAGACCTCGGTGCCCTTGGATTCGACGGTCAATCCCGGCTCACCGAGGCGTTGACGAAGCATGTAGAAAATGTTCCGGCGCGTGGAATCCCGCCAGCGCTCCAGCGTCGCTACCGGCACCGGCCTCACTCCCTTGAAGGTGATCTGCCAACCGTTCTTTTCATCGAAGAGGTTGGCATACTCTTCCTTGTCTTTGCCGAAGGATTGGCGTTCGCGCTGGTACACCGCGGGCTCGGCCGGCAGCGGGTCCGGGCGCATGACGTAGCGCGTGGAGATGGTAGCGCGGGACAACCCGGTGAGGCGGTCACGATAGAACGAATAGGCTCGGCCGGATTCGACGCGGTCCTTCATGCCGCTAAATCTGGCGCCGCCCAGCGCAGCGATCGCCTCATCCAGCACCTGTTTGGCGCGCGCTTCTTTCGATGGGGCAATCTGAGCAACGGCGACCGGCGCGATTCCGAACGCCAGCTCTCGACGGGTGATCATGGCTTCTTCTCCAGGTCAGCCACCTGCAAGGCGCTATTGAACTTGGCTTCCATCACCGTAAGATCATCGGCGCGGCGGCCGTTACGCTTGGAGGAGATCTTGGTCGGCCACTTGACGCCGTCAAACTCCTTCCAATCGGAAAGCTGCTCTTCCACCGAAACGGAGACGCCGTTGCCGAAGTCGAGGCGATACAGCAGACGCTGAGGAAGGCCGGTGGCGGCATCGAGATAAATGCGGATTCCTTGTTTGTCGCCTTCGGTAATCTGCAAGACATTGCCGCCGAGGTCCGAGACCTGGCGCGCGGGATCCTGGTCGCTGAGAGCCAACCGAACCGGCAGACGGAATAGTTCACCGCGCACCTGCCCGAGCAACGCCGGAGCCAGCGGGGCAACCACTCCCGGCGCCCCGATCCAGCCAATCTTGCCGTTGTAGAAAATGGACCTCTTGACGAAACCGAACTCCTGATCCTGCCGGTAGATGTCACCCGTCATCCAACGGTCCCAGAGCTTGATCGGTGTATTGCCATCGGCAGTTAACGTCGTGCCCTCGGCACGAATTGACACATCCTGAATGGCCACCAGTTTGGCGCGCCCTCCCATGGCGTCCTGCATACGCGCCATCGCGAGGCGGCCCTTCTCGGCGCCGGCGGGATCGGTGCGCGGTTTTAGCGGCCGCGCGGCCTCGGGGATCAAATCAACGGGCTCCACCTTCGCCGAGAGGGTGGTCAGAGGCTTGTCGAATAGAGCCGAATTCCCGGCGACAACCACGAGTTGTTCCGGGAGAAGATGCTGAGCCGCGGCCCGCACCACGTCTGCCTTGGTCAACGTCGTCATCGCCTGATAGGACCGCACAGGCAAATCAGCGGGTAGCCCGTGAAACTCAGCGATGGCGCGTTCCAGCAGTTGATCTGCCGGGGATTGAGAACGTAACGCCAGGCGCAACAACAGGCGGGTCCGGGCGCTTTCAACGTCCTGATCTGTGATGGCCCCGTCGCGCAGCTTGGCCAACTCGGCCCTGGCGATCGAAATGGCCTGGGTGGTAAAGGCTGGCTCAACGGTGCCGCGCAGCACAAATTCGCCGGGCCGTTCAAAGCCCGGATCCCAGGACGCGCTCCAGTCA
>JAYTKJ010000724.1:0-2894 GCA_043730365.1 Acidobacteriota bacterium
TCGCAGCCGATATGGCTGACACGCCTACGGTCGCCGATAGCGAGGTCCTCCGCATCCAGGACTTCTTTGGTATCCAGGCGCTCGTCTGACTTCGACCTAGATCGCCTGACTCGTGGGAGTGGGTGATGCTGACCGCTAAATTCAACGTGGTGGAGCCAGCAGACCGTACGCGGCAACCCTATCGATACTGGTACCGTAGCAACCACCAATTGCCTTCGATGCGCCGAGCGGCGGTGCAGTGGCGCTCCTGGCCAGTCTCCGACCAGCAGTCCTTATCGAGTGAAGGTGTCCGGTTGGCCGGCTCGCCTGGCGAATAGTAGAAGCCCTTGTAGTTGCCGATATCGTGCCAGCCGGTTCCTGCAACGTTGAACTCGATGTGCTGGCACCGGCCGGTGCACACCAGCCGATCCACGCCGACCGTCTTCATCAACTGGCGATATTGTTGCAGCCGCAGCTTAGAAAGTCGCTGGTCGTCGAAGTAGTCCGCGTGAATCGGCCTGACAGCCCGTCGGCCTCAGCCATCTTCCTCAAGCGATCAAGCTCGGGCCTGGATCGCTCGAACTGAGCCAGTAATTAGGCATCGGAGACCAAGGGAGGTCCCGATATCATGCGACGGCACTCCCGCAGCGCAAAGAAGGAGCAACCGACTCCGCCCAGAGCCACTAAGCCGCAGGATCGTGCGCGGGTCACAGACCGCAGCGTACCAGATTGTTTGAAGCTGACTCCAGGTTCCATCCCTATAATGGAGGTTCATGACCTCCGTCGATTCCTTCGTGGAAATCAATCGCCAGCGCCTTCTCGATGAATTGTTCGAGCTGCTGCGTATTCCCAGCATCAGCACGCTGCCCGAGCATCAGCCCGACGTGATTCGCGCCGCTGAACTGGTGGCGCGACGGTTACGCGAAACCGGCCTTGAGAACGTCGAGATCATCCCCACTGAGCGCCATCCGCTCATCTACGCCGATTGGCTCCATGCCCCCGGCAAGCCCACCGTGCTCTGCTATGGCCACTACGACGTGCAACCGGCCGACCCGCTGAGCCTCTGGACCACACCGCCGTTTGAGCCCACCATTCGTAACGGCAACATCTACGCCCGCGGCGCCGTCGACGACAAAGGCCAGATGTACATGCACATCAAGGCGCTCGAAGCGCTCCGCGCCGTGCATGGCTCCTGGCCCGTCAACATCAAGTTTCTGATCGAGGGCGAAGAGGAAGTGGGCGGGGCGTCGGTGGCCAAGTATGTTCCGGCCAACAAGGCCAAGCTCAAGGCCGACGTGGCGCTGGTATCCGACACCGCGCTCTATGCACCGGGCTTGCCCACGCTCTGCATCGGACTGCGCGGCTTGATTTACCTCGAAGTCGAAGCCAGCGGCCCGGGCAAGGATCTGCACTCCGGGCTCTATGGCGGCGCGGCGCCCAATGCGGTGTACGGCCTCGTGCAATTGCTCGCCAAGGCCAAGGACGAGAATGGCCGCATTCTAATTCCGGGCATTTACGACGGCGTAACCGAGCCGGCCGCCGCCGAGATTGCCAGCTGGCGTGCGCTGCCGTTTGACGAAGCCGAATTCCTGCGTGGCGAAGTGGGGGCGGCGTGCCTGACGGGCGAAGCCGATCGTATGGTGCTGGAGCGTGTGTGGTCCCGGCCCACGTTTGAGGTTCACGGCGTGGGCGGCGGCTTCACCGGAGTTGGATCGAAGACGGTGATCCCGGCCGAGGCACTCGCTAAAGTGAGTTTCCGCCTCGTGCCGAATCAGGATCCGGACCAAGTGATTGCGGCGTTCCGTGCGTGGGTGGACAAGAACACGCCGCCTGGCATTCAGACGCGCATCAAGGTATTGAGCGCGGGCCCGGCCATTGTTGTCGATCCGGATCATCCGGCTATTCGCACCGCCGCGCGCGCCTTCAGCGAAGTGTTCGGCAAGACCACCGTGTTCACCCGCTCGGGCGGTTCGGTGCCAATCGTGGGCGACTTTGCACATCACCTCGGCATTCCCACCGTCATGATGGGCTTGGGACTGCCCGATGACGCACTGCACTCGCCGAACGAAAAGTTCAATCTTGAAAACTACTACACGGGCATAAAAACTGTTGCGCACTTCTTTGAGCAATACGGGCGTGCCTGAGCCGGGTCCGGGCGAGGCTCAATCGAGGGGCGTCGTTCGTTCGGCCGGCATGATGTCGGTGGCTGTCATGGTGAGCCGCATTACCGGACTGTTGCGTGAGCAAGTGATGGCCTGGCAATTCGGCACGGGCCTGGACTTTGAAGCCTTCCGGCTCGGCTTCACGCTGCCCAATTTGACGCGAGATCTGTTTGCCGAGGGCGCGCTTTCGTCCGCCTTCGTCCCCACTTTCACCGAGTACCTTTCCGTGAAAGGCAAAGCGGAAGCGGCGCGGCTCGCCAACCTGGTGGCGACAGCCGTGATTTTACTCGTGGGAGTCATTTGCATTTTGGGTTGGCTGTTTGCGCCTCAACTGGTAGATCTATTTGCCGGTGGTTTTCGCAAGACGCCGGGCAAAAGCGAACTCGCCGCGCATCTGACGCGCATCATGTTTCCGTTTCTGCTGATGGTGGCGCTCGCCGCCCAAGCGATGGGCATTCTGAATGCCTGCAATCAGTTTGGCGTTCCGGCGCTGGCCTCCTCATTATTCAACGTCATCTCGGTCGCGTCCGGCTTGGTGCTCGGTCTGCTCCTTGGTCCCACGCTCGGGCTGACTCCCATCGAAGGCATGGCTTGGGGCGTGCTGCTGGGCGGCACCGGGCAGTTGCTCTGGCAAGTACCGAGCCTGTTGCAGAAGGGATTTTATTTTAAGCCGGAGTGGGATACTTCGCATCCCGGGCTGCGCCACATTTTCAAGATGATGGGCCCGGCGATACTCGGGGCGGCCGCCGTCAA
>JAYTKJ010000725.1:0-3042 GCA_043730365.1 Acidobacteriota bacterium
CCCGGCTCGGCAGCCGCTCAAGCGCACGAAGGGGAGAATTCTCGACCCGCGTTGAAAGGCGAAGGCGATGATCCTCCAAGGGTCTCCAGCAACCAGCCAGCGCTGATCGCGTACGTTGCCCCCGAGGATTAAGCTAAACTATCGAAAAGCCCATGCGCCTCACGGCCGCCCGAAAAGTCCTTTTTCTCCTGGTTCTGGTGAGCATCGCCGCTTTCGCCGGATTCTCCTACCGGTACCGCGGCTTCATGCGGGCGGGTATGAACTATGGACTTCATACCAGTCTGCACGAACGAATGAACGTCATCTTTATGCTCCGGTATTGGGTGGAGTTTGTGGGGCGCATGGAGCCGGACGCCGCGCACTTCTACACCTTCGACACATCTCCCGCCGATTCCCCCTTTAGTCAAGCCCTGCTCGAATACCACAAAGCGAACTTCGCCGGCGCCGTCGCCGGTATTGAGAAAGAGATTGCGACGCACGGGGAGAACGAGCAGCGGTTGTTCTGGCTCGGCATGGCGCAGCTACGGCGGGGAGAAGCGGAGAACTGTCTCTCACCGGTTTTGCACGCGCAACACAATTCGGTCGAGCATGCCCAATACTGCGCGCTGCCGATTCGCAAGTTTCATCTGCGGAAAGAATATAGCCGCGCGGCCTCGCGGACATTCCTAAAACTGATACAGACATACGGCCGCAAGGATCGGCTCTATCACTGGTTGCTCAACTACGCCTGCATGACGACCGACGACTTTCCGGCCGGTGTGCCAGTGGAATATCGTGTCAGCCCGGCGTTCATGGACAAGTTCTACGGCGAGGGCAAGCGGGCGACCGAGAGCCGTTTTGAATACTTCCGGTTCGATGAACGCAGCGCTGAATTTGGCATCAACACGCACAATGCCGGCCGTGGCGTCGCCGTCGAGGACTATGATCGCGATGGATACCTCGACATCGTCACCGGCGGCAGCTTTGACGATTTGCGCTATTACCACAACCAGGGTGGCAAGACCTTTGAGGACTGGACCGCCCGCGCGGGCTTGGCCGATCGCCGCCAGCCATTCTTTATCTCCGTGGCGGATATCGACAACGACGGGTGGCCCGACCTACTGGTGACCCACATGTTTCACGATGGGTTCGAGCTGTACCACAACAACGGAAACGGCACGTTCGCCGACGTGACCAAGGCGTCTGGTCTGATGGATCGACGCCCGGTGAACGCCATTAGCTCCGGGTGGGCTCCGTCGTGGGCAGACGTCGATAACGATGGCGATTTGGACCTTTTTGTGCCCCAGATGGGCATGGACATTCCGTTCGCGGGCGGCCTGCTCGCGCGGCCGCGGATGCGTTCGGCGCTCTATATCAACGACCATGGCCATTTCTCCGACCGGACCGCCGAGTACGGTCTCGCCGACGTTGTGTACGACCGCTATTTCACGGGCTCGGCGTTTGGCGACGTGGATGGGGATGGCTTCCCCGACCTGTTCCTATCGAGCCCGATCGTCAACGATAGCTTCCTGTTGAAGAACAAGGGCAGGAAGCGTTTTGAGCTCTCGGACGCGATTGCGCGCCGCGACGGCGGATTCTCCACGGCGTTTCTGGACGTGAACCAGGACGGGCGGCTGGACCTGTTTCAAGGCGGTTTCTCGGATGCACGCAGCAGTATCGAGATGGCGATGTTCGGCGAGAGTGAGGAGCATTACCGTTCCGGGAAGAGTGCCGTTCTGATCCAACAATCCGATGGACGGCTGGTGGAGACGGCAGGCTTCTTCGATACGCCGGGTGGGACGATGGGAGCTTCTTTCGGCGATCTTAACAACGACGGCTGCTACGATTTCTATCTGGGAACGGGAAGCCCCGAAGGCTGGTTCATCTTTCCGAAGCTCATGTATCTGGGCGTCGCCCAGGGCGCAGGCTGTGCCTTGCGCACCGACAACGTGTCTATGACCAATAGTTTCGCCTCCGTCCAGAAGGGTCACGGGATTGTCTTCTTTGACTACGACGGCGATGGTCTGCAGGATATGTATTCGAGCCTCGGCGGCATGTGGCCGGCGGACCGATGGCCGAACCAGTTCTTCGTCAATAGGAGCAAGATTGCCAATAGCTGGACAAAGATCCGGCTAAGAGGCCGCAAGAGCAACTACTTTGGCGTCGGCGCTGCGGTGAAGGTGACCGCGACGAATGCTAGCGGAGAAAAGATTGTCCGCTACGCGCACATGGATCAGAAGACCGCCTTCGGAAGTGGCCCGTATCTAATGCACCTTGGTTTGGCAAACTCGACCTCGATTGTGGATACCGAAGTCTTCTGGCCGGCGTCAGGCTGCCGGCACTCCTACCAGACCAAGTTAAACGAATTGAACGCCTTGGACGAAGCTGCTTGCGAGAGCCATTGACGCGCGTGTCTTAAGGCCCGGCCAGGACCGCCGGGTGTTCCGTGGATTACAATTGGTGGCGGTGCTCCTGGCGTCTCTCCAAGCCGAAGCCGGAGCGCATCGGAGGTTGAGGAGCAACAGTGTCCGACATGATTTCGTTTTCCATTTTCACCACGATGTGGCGCCGTTGGGGCGGTGTGCGATCAGTGGCCACCGGTGCGGTGAATCGGCCCATACCGCAGCAGGAGTTCAGCAGTCGCTGCCGCGAGTTCCAGCAGGAAGCGGCGGCGCAACGCAGCAGCATGCCGGCCGTGGTGGCTGGGTTGTGGAAGTCCGAGGGTTTTGCCACCACGTTTGGCAAGTACCGGCTTGAAGAGAACACGCTGGCCGATCCGGCGATCCCGCGTGAATCGCTGGGGATCACGCACGTCGGGTACGGCGCGGCCTGCACGGAGTTTGCCGAGTTTAACGCCGCCAGGCTCAAGGAGATCTTTGCGCGGCGCTGCAGCCCGCACTACATTCCGCAGTCAGTGGAGGGTGTTGGGTCCATTCTGCGTATCTACGAGCCCGGTCTATTTAAGAAAATGTGCGGACTAGCTGGGCTGATTCCCAAGAATGCACCTCCGGGCCCGGATCGGACCGGCTTCTTCGCTTCTTTCATGAGCCATTTCACTGCCGA
>JAYTKJ010000726.1:0-3112 GCA_043730365.1 Acidobacteriota bacterium
CGCCACAGCGATACTGCCCACTCCGTTGGCTTGGGCGGCCAAAATATCATTTTCGTGATCGCCCACGTGCCACACGCGCGTGCGGGGCCCGATCCAACCACGGCGCCGTGCGTCGTGCAGCGCGCGTTTCAGCAAGCCGGCCCGATCCTCAGCTTGCTCGGCAAACGCGCCGAACGTGAAGTAAGTTCTTAGCCCCGCCTTCTGCATTTTTCGCCAGCCGATGCGGCTCAAATTGCCGGTGACCAGGCCCATCGGAATTCCCTGCGCGCGCAACCGTTCCAGCGCGGCTCGTGCGCCGGGACAGACTCGATGCCGCAAAGAGTAGGGGCTGTTGCCCAGATAGTGACTTTGCGCCGATTGAACCAACCGCGGCATCTCGGCGCGGATGCTTTCCGCCGTCATACCCGCGTCGAGAAGCATGAGTTCGAGAATTTTGCAGTCCATCATGCCGTGCACAGGGATGTTTTCAGTCAAAGCGCGCAGCCCGGTTACTTGGGCGGCAGCGGCCTCTAGCGCCAACCGGTGATGAGGCCCGGAACGCCTGACTAGCGTCCCGTCGATATCGAAAAAACAAACGACCGACGCCGGCCGCTGGGAGTAGTTACCCATGATGATGGAACTTCCCTATACGATATCAATATATGGAAGAGTTCTACGGTGACCGCCGCGTGCGGGTTATCAAAGGCGACATCACTCGCATTCCGGCCGACGCCATTGTCAACGCAGCCAATACCGATCTAGCTGGCGGGGGCGGGGTCGATGGCGCCATTCATCGCGCTGGGGGACGCCAGATTGAGGAGGACCTGGAGAAGATCCGCGCCACCCAGGGCCGGTGTTCGGTGGGCGAAGCCGTGGTGACCCGCGCCGGTGACCTTCCCGCCAAGTTCGTATTTCATACGGTGGGGCCGGCTTTCCGCCAAGGGGCACGCGGCTTGGATGAACTGCTGGCGTCCTGCTATGCGCGTTGTCTGCAACTGGCCGAACAGCGTGGCGTCCGCATCATTAGTTTTCCCTCGATCAGCACCGGCGCGTTCAACTATCCTCTGCTTGAGGCAGCCGACGTCGCCACCGAGACCGTGGTGAACTATCTGATCCAAACCAAGGGCAGTGTGGAAACTGTCACCTTCGTTTTGTTTGACGACCCCACGTTGGTGGCCTATGAATCGGCGTTGCGGCGGCGAGCGCCAACCGAGTAAGGGACCTCCAGATCGGGCGCCAGCGGAATTCTTACCGGGATCTCTCGCCGCATGCGCCCTTAATCGTACAATGGAGATTCCGCCTACCGAATGTCCTCCCATAGAATCAGACTCCTCAAACCGGTCGACCTGCCGCACTTGCTCGATCTCAGCCGCCAAGCCGGCTGGAATCAAACCGAGCCGGACTGGTCCAGGCTTCTTTCTCTGGCGCCGCAGAGTTGCTTCGGCATCGAAGCCGGTGGCCGCATCGTGGCGTCGACGACAGCCATCAATTACGCCGGCGAGGTGGCCTGGATCGGGATGGTGCTGACCGACGCCGCTCATCGCCGTCAAGGCATGGCCAGCGCGCTCATCGATCACACGCTGAAATACCTCAAGGACCAGGATGTGCAATGGGCCAAACTCGACGCGACCGAGGCGGGCCGTCCGATCTACGCCAAGCTGGGTTTTCAGGACGAGTGTCCAGTGGAACGGTGGCGGCGCCCTGCGGGCAAAGGCTTCACGCCCACCATGTCGCGCCCGGTCCATCCTTATGTGATTGACCCTTCGTTTGACCGCGCGTACTTCGGCGCCTATCGGATTCCTCTGCTGGCCGCGCTGACTAAGGAAGCGCAGGCCGAACTGGTGGTGGGTTACGGCTACGCGATGAATCGCCCCGGCGATAGGGCGCGCTACTTTGGCCCATCGGTGGTGCGAACCCGCGAGGCCGCGCGCCAGTTGCTCGAACGCTTCCTGGCCACCTATCCCAACGAACAGATCTATTGGGACCTGCTGCCCGATAACAGCGACGCCGTGCAACTGGCCATCGATAATGGCTTTGAGCCGGATCGCCATCTGGTGCGGATGAGTCTGGCTATCCGGCCCGGCGCCCGAGCCCTGGTACAGAACAGTTCCAGCGTGTTCGCCATCGCCGGCTTTGAGTACGGGTAACCGCGCATGAGCAGAAAACGCTATCTCTGGAAGCTCAAGAGCCGGGAAATCCAGTTGGGTGATCGCACACTCATCATGGGTGTGCTGAACATTACGCCCGATTCTTTCTCCGATGGCGGGCGCTTTGCCGAACCGGACAAGGCCTACGCGCGCGCCTTGCAGATTGAAGAAGAGGGCGCGGACATTCTCGACATCGGCGCTG
Source organism: Acidobacteriota bacterium (assembly GCA_043730365.1). GTDB lineage: Bacteria > Acidobacteriota > Terriglobia > Bryobacterales > Bryobacteraceae > VFZP01. The sequence goes on from JAYTKJ010000726.1 coordinate 2,329, forward strand.
AGTCAACCCGTCCAGGCTCGGCACGGATCGCCGAAGCCGAAGAGTTGCGGCGCCTGGTTCCGGTGCTGAAGCGCCTGCGGGACAAGCTTACTATTCCGATTTGCGTCGATACCTACAAGGCCAACGTCGCCGAGCGCGCCATTGAGTTGGGCGTTGAAATCATCAACGATGCTTCGGGTCTCACGTTCGATCCCTTGATGGCTAAAGTGGCGTCGACCCACAACGCCGGCATCATACTGAATCACATGCGGGGCACGCCGGAGACTTGGGCGAAGCTTCCACCCATGCCGGATCCGATGGGAATCACGCTCCATGATCTGCAGGCGGCAGTGCATCGTGCGCGGCAAGGCGGCATCGAGATGGCGCGGATGATCGTCGATCCCGGCTTGGGCTTCGGCAAGCGCAAGGAAGAGAATGCCCGGCTGATCTCCGACCTCGGTGCGCTGAACCAGATCGATCTGCCCATATTGACCGGCCCTTCGCGCAAGTCCTTCCTGGCGCAGTCCACGCCCGAGGGCCTGTTGATGGCCACGGCGGCGGCCACCGCGTTGTGCATTATCAACGGCGCGCATCTGGTACGGGTGCATGATGTTAAAGAGATGCTGGCCGTGGCGCAGACGGCCGATATGGTGGCGCGGGCGGCTCAGGAGAGCTAGTACTACTGTGTCATAAAGCTGCAGGGCTAACTATCCGTAATCTCGTTAACCTGCATCTTTTGAATCTACGCCATCCTAGCCCTAGCGGGTTTCTCCGCGTCTCTGTGCCTCTGCGGTTAAAGCAGCCA
>JAYTKJ010000727.1:0-4704 GCA_043730365.1 Acidobacteriota bacterium
CGCCTCCGACGATCTGACGAAAAAGTTCCCCGAGTTCGCCGCCGAGAACACCCGCAACCGCAAAGAGATCGCCGAACTGCGCGCGAAACTCAAGGCCAAGCCGGATCTGCGCGCACTCTACGAAATGGGCGGTGACCCTTCGCCGGTATTCCTGCTGCGCCGCGGCGACGCCAACGTGCTCGGCGAACCGGTTCAGCCCGATACGCCCGCCGTGCTGACGCGCACCGGCCTCATCAAACCCTATGCTCCCGCTCCGCCTTTTCCAGACGCCACGGGCCGCCGCCTCGGCTTGGCGCAGTGGCTCACACAGCCCGATCACCCGCTCACTTCGCGGGTGATGGTGAATCGTCTCTGGATGCATCACTTCGGGCGGGGCATTGTCGCCAGCCCCTCCAACTTCGGGCGCATGGGCGTGGCGCCATCGCATCCGGAACTGCTCGATTGGCTCGCCGCTGAATTCGTGCAGAGCGGTTGGAGCCTCAAGAAAATGCATCGCCTCATGGTCACCTCGGCTGCCTACCGCCAAAGCTCGGCCATGGAACCGCTGGCGCAAGCGGCTGACCCGGACAACACTCTTCTTTGGCGGATGCCGCTGCGCCGCATGGACGCCGAGCAACTGCACGATTCCATTCTGCAAGCCACCTCGCGACTGGATCCTACTCCGTTCGGCGAGCCGGTTCGCGTTGACGCCAAGCCCGGCGGCGAAATCCTCGCCGAGGGCACCAAAGCGGGTTGGCGTCGTAGCATCTATGTGCTGCAGCGCCGCACCACGCCGATGACGATGCTCGAAGTTTTCGACCAGCCTCCCATGTCGCCCAACTGCATTGAGCGCTCCCATTCCACCGTCTCCACGCAGGCGCTGCAGATGATGAACTCGGAGATGATCCGCGAACGCGCCCGCTTCCTGGCCGGCCGGCTGATGGATGAATTTCCCGGCCTGCGTGAGCGGCAGGTCGAGCGGCTCTACCTGCGCACGCTGGCGCGCCCACCTACGGCGGACGAGACTGCCAAGGCGCTCGCTGACATCGACAAACTCGTCGCGTTTTGGACCGATCATCTTCAGTCTGAGCAGAGCCCCGGTCCGCGCCACGAGAATGCGCGCTGGTCCGCGCTCGCCAGTTTCTGTCACGCCATGCTGAGTTCCGCCGAGTTTGCTTACATCGATTGAGGCTCTATCACCATGCGTAATCACCATCTTTCCCGACGAACTTTTTTCAACCGCATGGCCGACGGAGTTCACGGCGCCGCGCTCTTATCTCTCTTGGGCGCGGACTTAGGCGCCGCCTCGGAAGGCTCGAAGGTCTACGATCTCAAGCCCAAGCAGCCGCACTTTTCCCCGAAGGCCAAAGCCGTCATCCATCTCTTCCAGAACGGCGGTCCCAGTCAGGTGGACCTTTTCGATCCCAAGCCCGCCCTACGCAAGTTCGCCGGCACCGCGCCCTCGCGCGACATCGTCAATGAGATCGAATTCGCAGACCAGATCGGCACGATGCTTCCCTCGCCGTTCGCCTTCCGCCCCTATGGCAAGTGCGGCATGGAGCTCAGCGAGTTACTGCCTAACTTGGGCGAATGTGCCGATGACCTGACTCTAATCCGCTCCATGTTTGGAGAGCACTTCAACCATGAGCCCTCGCTTTATCTGATGCATACTGGGCGCACGCTCCCGGGCCGCCCCTCGCTCGGGGCCTGGGTCACGTACGGCTTGGGCTCGGTGAATCAGAACCTGCCAGCTTACGTTGTCCTCGATGATCCCAAGCAACTTCCCGTCAACGGCATTCAGAACTGGCACGCCGGCTGGCTGCCGCCGGTGTATCAAGGCACGCGATTTCGCTCCGAAGGTCCGCCGCTGCTTAATCTCAAGCCGCAGGGTAACTTGCCGGATGCCCTCGAGGCAGCCCAACGCGACTTGATCCACCGTCTCGACGTGGAGCATCGCCAGGCCCGGCCGGGCTACGCCGACCTGGAAGCCCGCATCACCAACTACGAACTCGCCGCCCGTATGCAGGTGGAGGCCGTTGACGCACTCGATCTTTCCAAGGAGAGCGAGTCCACCAAGGAGATGTACGGCTTGAATGAAGAAGCCACTGCCTCCTATGGCAAGCGTTGCCTGATGGCCCGCCGCCTGATCGAACGCGGCGTGCGCTTTGTCGAAGTCTATATCGAGCGCCAGATCTGGGACACCCACTCTGACCTCGAATCCAGCCTGCGTTACAACTGCGCGAAAACCGACAAACCCGCCGCCGCCCTCATCAAGGATTTGAAACGGCTCGGCCTGCTCGATAGCACGCTGGTCATGTCCACCGGTGAATTTGGCCGTATGCCGATATCGCAAATCCGGGACAACGGCACGGCCGGGCGCGATCACGGCCCCAGCGGCTTCAGCCTATGGATGGCCGGTGGCGGCGTCAAGGGCGGCCACATACACGGCGCCACCGATGAGATCGGGTACAAGGCCGTAGAGAAGCGTGTCAGCGTGCACGATTTCCATGCCACGATGCTGCACTTGTTGGGCTTGGGCTTTCGTGAACTTGCTTATGACCGCCACGGCCTCAAAGAGCGCCTTACCGATCAGTTCCCAGCGCAAGTGGTCAACGAGATTCTCGCCTAACATGAGCAGACTTACTTGCCTCGCGTTCGCCGCCGCCGCAAACTTACTCAACGCCCAGCCACAGCCCGGCATCTACCAGTTAGGGCCGGACTCACAACCTCGCCCCGGCACGCCCAAAGGCGTGGTCACCCGCCATGTTCTTCCTCCCGGTAAGGTCTACCCCGGTGTTCCGCACAACTACGCCGTCTACGTGCCTGCTCAGTATGACGCCTCGAAGCCTGCGCCGTTCATGATCTTCCTCGATGGCCTCGGCTCGCTTGGCAACGGCCAGCGCGTCCCCGTGGTCTTCGATAACCTGATCGCGCAAGGCCACCTGCCTCCGCTCATCGGCATCTTTGTCGACCCCGGTGTTCTGCCCGCGCTCTCTGCGAGCGCTCAGAACCGCTTTCATCGCATTCTGGAATACGACTCCATCGACGGTCGCTTCGCCCGCTTCCTTGAAGAGGAGTTGATCGCCACCGTTGCCAAGACTCACAACTTATCTAAGGACCCCAGTCATCACGCCATCGCCGGCGTCAGCACTGGTGCGGTGGGCGCCTTCGTGGCTGCCTGGAACCGGCCCGATCTGTTTCGCCGCGTGCTGAGCTTCATCGGCACCTTCGTCAACATGCGCGGCGCCGATTCCTTGCCCGCCCTGATCCGCCGCACCGAACCCAAACCCATCCGCGCCTTCCTCGAAGCGGGCCGTAACGATCACACTCTCCCCGATCAACCCTTCGGCACGTTCTATGCCGGCAGTTGGCCCATCAACAACCAACTCATGTTTGAGGCGCTCCAGTTTGCCGGGTATGACGCCAAACTCGAGTACGGTGACAATGCCCACAGCATGTCCCACGGCGCCGCCATCATGCCGGACGCGCTGCGCTGGTTGTGGCGAGACTTTCCCGGGCCTGTCACCGCGCGCACGCCAGAGGCGATGAGTAAGCCGGGTTGGGACCCGCGCGCGCAAGTCTTCTCGGTCATCATGCCGGACCGCGGTTGGGAAGCTGTCGACGGCGGCAGTAGCTGCCCGGCGGTATCCAGTTTCGCCACCGCCGCCAATGGCCGTGTCTACTTCTCTGACGCCGTCTCGCACCGTATCTGCGTCGCCGACGCGGACGGGAAGGTCGCCGTCTTCAAAGAAAAATCCGGCGGCTTCAGCGCGCTCCGCGTCGGTCCCGACGGGCGCCTGTATGCCGCCCAACCCGCCAGCCACCGCATCGTGTCGTATGGAGTAACAAACGCTGCCGATGAGAAAGTAGTTGCGCGGGATGTGAACGCCACGGATTTCGCACTTACCGCCGCTGGCGCGATTTACTATGTGGATGCCGCCGCCAAGACCCTGAGCTTCATCCCGGCCCAATCAGGCGGCCGCGCCAAGTTCATTGGAGCTCACACTGTAGTGAGCCCCGCCGCCGTCGCGCTCTCGCCCGATCAAAGCTTGTTGCTGGTTGCTGACGCACAATCCCGCCATAGTTGGTCATTCCAACTCGCCCCGGACGGCTCGCCGATCAACGGCGAATCTTTCTTCCGGCTCGACATGGACGAGGACAATTCCACGCTCGGCGCGAACGGAGTTACCGTAGACTCCATTGGCCAGGCCTACTTTGCCGCGGCCCTCGGCATCCAACTCTGTGAGCAGAACGGCCGCTGCGGCGCCATCCTCGCCAAGCCAGTTGGTCGCGGCCCGCTCGCCGGCATCGCATTTGGAGGCAAGGATCTGGATATCCTCTATGCCATCGAAGGCAACAAACTCTTCCGCCGCCCCGTCAAAACTCGCGGCGTCTCCGTCACCACCCCGATTAAGCCCCCCAAACCACCTCTGTAGGGCAGTTCGGCCCGCGCGACGAGGTTGTGTAGTTGCTCAGAACTCCATCGTCTCGATGAGCCGGTTCAACTCCGCCTCGGCGGCAGCCTTCTTCCGGCGCAACTCGCTGGTGCGGTCCCGCAGCGTCGCCAGTTGCGATTCCTGCGTGGCCAATTGACGGGCGTACCGGTTGACCTGGTCTTCCTGACCCGCCACCCGGTTCAGGCTTCCCAGATTTTGCCGGATGCGGTCCTGATCCTTGGTGATTTCCGCCGTCTCGGTTTCGGCGAGCCGCAGATCGTGGTCCATC
>JAYTKJ010000728.1:0-3201 GCA_043730365.1 Acidobacteriota bacterium
CGCGAAAAGCTCGACAGCGTGGCTGAAGGGCAGACCCTCGAGGAAGTGCGCCAGCGCCTTGGCAAGCCCATCCGCCAGGGCGATTGGGAAGACCGCGAAGAAAACCGCAAGCACAACTGGCTTTCCTACTATGACGGCCGCCGCCGCATGGATCTTGACTTCACCAACGGCTTGCTGACCCACATTCGCAGCGAGCCACTGGTGAACTTTGAAGAAGACCGTACCATCTTTGCCACAGTCTTCCAGTATTTCTATCTGCGCCTGGCGATCTTCTTCGGGAGCCTGGGCATCTTCATGAATCTGTTCCGCGGCGAGATGCTGGACAAGACGCTGCACTACTGGCTGCTGGCGCCCGCGCGGCGGGGGACGCTCTTGGCGGGCAAGTATCTGGCTGGGGTTGCGGCGTCGGTTGTCATCTTCGGCATCGGCACTGCGGTCTGCTTCTACAGCGTGATGTGGTATCAGAACGGGGCCGAGGTGCAGGCGTATTGGGCCGGGCCTGGGCTGTCACATCTGGCTTGGTATCTGGCTGCTTCCACGCTCGCGTGTGTGGGTTACGGCAGCGTGTTCGTGGCGGCGGGACTGCTGGTGCGCAACCCTATCGTGCCCGCGGTGATTCTGTTGCTCTGGGAGAGCATCAATAGCTTTCTGCCCGCCGCGCTGCAAAAGCTGAGCGTGCTCTACTACGTGCAGTCGCTTTGTCCGGTCCCGCCGTCGGAGATCGATAACGACACGCCTGCCTTGCTGAAGATGCTGCTCTCGCCGGCTGAGCCCGCGTCCGCCGCCAGCGCGGTGTTGGGCGTGCTGGCGGTGACAGCGCTGGTGCTGTGGGTTGCGTCGCGCGCGATCCGGCGAACTGAGATCAACTACGGGACGGAGTAGCGAATCGACGAGCCGTAGTATATACTTCGAGCCAATGAGCCCTCGCACTTTCTCCCTTGCCCTTTATCTCTTTCTCGGCGCTTCGTTGCTGAATGCGCAAACTGTCTCGACCCAGATTCTCGGACTGATCACCGATTCGTCAGGCGCGGTGATCACGGGCGCCACCATCACCGCCAAGCGCCCCGCCACCGGTGACTCGCGCATCACCACGACGAACGAAACGGGGAACTACATCTTCCCGTTGCTCGATATCGGCGAATACGAAATCAGTGTCGCCGCGCCTGGCTTCAAGACGGAAGTGCGTTCTGGAATCCGGCTGCAGCTCCAACAGAAGGCTCGCCTGGATTTCGTCATGCAAGTCGGGCAGCAGGCGGAAACCGTAGAAGTGACAGGCCGCGCCGCCATTCTTCGAACCGAAGACGCCACCTTGGGCTCGGTGGTGGAGGAAAAGCGCATTTTGGACCTGCCGCTCAACGGACGCAACTTCGCTCAACTGGCGACGCTGATGCCCGGCGTCCAGTTTGGCGCCAGCCGCATGGGGCTCAATGGTCAGGGCACCATCGCCTCGGTGCTGGCGATGCCCGGCCAGATCGCTGGCATCTCGGCCAACGGCCAGCGCGATGCCAACCAGAACATCACCGTTGACGGCGTAGTAGCCGTGGACTCGCACCACAGTGCCATGCTGTTCTCGCCATCCATCGAAGCCCTCGAAGAATTCAAGATTCAAAGCGCAGTTTACTCCGCCGAGTTCGGAATGAACTCGGGAGCGCAAGCCAACCTGGCCATCAAATCGGGCACCAACCAATTTCATGGGACGGCTTTCGAGTTTCTGCGCAACGATACGTTGGACGCGCGCGGGTATTTCCTGTCGCCGACAGCGCAGAAGAATAAGCTGCGCCGCAATAGCTTTGGTGGCGTTTTTTCCGGACCCGTCAACATACCCAAGCTGTATAACGGCAAAGACAAGACGTTCTTCCTCGTGAATTACGAAGGCCGGCGGGAAGTACGCGGGACCCCTGGAGTTACTGCCGTGGCGACCGACGAAATGCGGCGGGGAGACTTCTCTGAGCTGCTGACCCCGGGAAACCGCTGGTATCCATCGGACGCCACCGGCCGGCTGATCGGCGCCCCCGGCGGCGCCGTGCCGTTCCCGAACAATCAGATTCCGGCCAACCTCATCAATCCGGTATCTACCAACCTGCTGACTTACAAGAAGACCAGCCCATTTTCCTACGGCGGCTTTGTCCCAGTGGCTAATCAGGATGCGCTGGCCCGCCAACGGCGCAGCACGCTCAATCTGGCCGGCAACAACAATCAAGTCCTGAACAGTGACCAATATCTGACCCGTGTCGATCACCGCTTCGGCGACAACGACCGCGTCTTTGGCCATTACATTCTCGTCGACTCAACATTTGTCGATGACCCGGTGACACGCGCTTCGCGCACTGCCACGGGCTACCGGGCCCAGCACTTCGCTGTCGGCTACACTAAGATACTCAGTCCCCGATGGCTCAATGAGTTCCGTTTCGGCATGAACCGGATGCGTGTGCAGCAGAACGGCCTGCAGACAGCCACGGACTTTACTCAGCGCGACCTCGGCCTCGATTTCCGGGTGGCACTTGATAACAACCGCCAACTTACCGCCTTCGAAGAGGGCTTGCCCAGTGTCGGCATTGACGGCTATGTCGGCCCCAACTCCGGCAACGTCCAGTTCAACAAAAAACAGGTCTGGGAATGGTCCGATAACATGATCGTCACCCGCGGCAAGCATAACCTGAAGTTTGGCGGCTTGTACCGCTACAACATGGCCGATGGCGCCGGCGGCAACGTGCCTCGCGGATCGATTTCCTTCACTCGCGATATCGCCAACGTACCCGACGCCTTCGCCGCCTTCCTGCTAGGCGTGCCGTTGACGGCGAACTCGGCCGAAGGCGCGCCGCCCACATTCATCCGCCAGAGCAAATTCGGCCTCTATGCTCTTGATGACTACAAGGTGACCAACCGGCTTACCCTGAACCTCGGCATCCGCTGGGACTGGTTTGGACACGTGACGGACGCCAAGGGCAGGATCCGCAACGTCTCCTTCGAGCCACAGAATATCCGGACCATCAACGGTGTTGTTGCGCCCACGCTGATTCCCAATCCGGGCGTCCGCCAGGAACTCTACGACATCAACTGGAAACAGATCATGCCTCGCGTGGGCATCGCCTACCGCCTGACCAACACCGCGGTGCTGCGAATCGGCGCCGGTAACTTCTTCAACGCCCAGCAGACCAATAACTTCAGCATCATGAGCTTGAACCCACCGTTCTCCGGCTC
>JAYTKJ010000729.1:0-14789 GCA_043730365.1 Acidobacteriota bacterium
ACGCGGGCCGATGCGCGCGGGCGCGGCGAGCAATTCGCGTTCAGCGGCCGAAGGAGGCACATTCTTGTTGCGCAGCCGGGTGGCCCACGCGATGGCGTCATCGTTACTGGCCGGATGGTAAGTGCGCGCGCCCAGGTCGGCGATCTCGCGGTAGATGGCGTGGTAGCCCTTGGCGTGGACCCGCGAGTAGCCATCGCGCACGTTGGTGAGATGGTGCGAAAGATCGCGTAACCCGAGGATCATGTAAATCCCCGGCGCTTCCTTTTCCTGATCGATGGCTTTGGTGGTTTCAACGGGCATGGTCCACCAGGTCCAGCTGTAGGAGACACTGCCCGCGATCACTTCAGGATGCAGCGTCGATAGTTCGCCTGAGATCTTGCCGCCTTCGCCCTTGCCGTACACGATGACGCGGCGCGGGTTGATCGGGTACGTTTTCTTGGCCCACTCGATCAACTTGGCGATGGGTTCATGATCCGCCGGACCGAACTTGCGCTCCTGCGGCCCGGCCGCCAGCAGCACGTAGCCATCGCGAAGTCCGAGGCGCTTCAGCGCTTCCCGCACCGGGTAGATTTCATCGCCGACGGGACGGTCATGCTCCGGGAAGCATAGGATGAGGCCGAGTTGGCGGGCTGGGTCGGTGGTGGAAGCCGGGGCCACAGTGTCCGGAGGTTCGACGACATATTGAATGATGGTCTTACCCGCGGCGTCCTTCAATACTGTCGGCGGGGCCGCAGCCTGGGCAACGGAAGTAAGCAGTGCGAAGGCAATCGTCAGCAATGTGCTTTTCATTGGGAGTCCAGGGCTGAAGTATATCAGCCGCCGCGCGTACGTGCCCTGAATCTGCGATAAATAGACGTGATGTCTGCCGCTACGGTTGCCCCACCGAGGAAGCGCTTCACGCGTGTCGAAGTGGAGCGGATGATGGAGGCCGGGCTGCTTGCCGGGCAAAGGTTCGAGCTCATCGAAGGGGATCTGATTGACAAGACGGGACAAAACCCGCCTCACGCCTTCTCCGTTTCGGCGTTCAACGCCTGGCTGACCCGCGTATTCGAAGACCGGGTGCGTATTCAACTGCCGATCGAAGTGGCCGCGCCAGACAAGGCGACAAGTTGGCCCGAGCCGGACGTGGCGGTTGTCGCCGCCGAGTCAGTAAGCCCGTTCCGCAGCCGCCACCCGCGCGGCAACGAACTGCTGTTGGTGATAGAAGTGGCTGACTCCACCGCCCGTCATGACCTCACCACCAAACGCGATATCTACGCCCGCGCCAGCGTGCCTGAATACTGGGTGCTCGATCTGGCAAGCCGCAAACTCATCGTGCACCGCAAGCTTTCGCAGGGCCAGTACACCGAAATCCTGTCGCTGGACGAAACCGAGGCCGCCTCGCTCTCCGGGCAAGCGGACGCTACGCTTGCCATCGCCCGCTTGTTGCCCTGAGCGGCGTCGGGCTTTCGAGCGATATATACTGGGGGCGATTCCCACCAAAATGGCTGAGAAGCTTCGTGACTCGATTTTCGCGGTGATGTTGTTCGTGGTTTTGCCGCTCTGCCACGGTGCGCAGCTTCTTCCCGCGGATATCGTCCTGTCGGGGCCGGGCGCTTCGCAGCGCCTCGTTGTGACGGGGCCACAGTGCCGCGTGACTTCGTTGAACCCTGCGGTAGTGTCCGTGGATGAAACCAACTTGACGGCCACTGGCGTTCGGCCAGGGAAAGCCGAGATCCGCGCCACCTGCGGCAACCGCGAAACCGCGCGCGCGACGATCTCGGTGCGCAATCAAGCGGCCAGCCAAGTAGGGGTCCGGTTTTCGCCCGACGTCATCTCCGTGCTGACCATCAAGGGGTGCAACGGTTCCGGTTGTCATGGCTCACCGGCCGGCCAAAGCGGCTTCAAACTCTCGCTTTTTGGTTATGACGTGGAGGCAGACCACGCTATGATCGTCGCCAAGCATGACGGGCGGCGCGTCGATCTCAAGGATCCGGAGCAGAGTCTGCTGCTGCGTAAACCGCTTTTTGAAACTCCTCACGGGGGCGGGCGGCTGATGACGCGCGAGTCGGAGGAGTACAAGACGCTGGTGCGTTGGCTGCGGCAGGGCGCCAAGGCGGAAAACGGCGGAGGCGGCGCGCGCCTGGTGAGCATGGAGATCGTGCCGGGCGACGCCGTGCTCAACCTCGATGGAGCCACGCCGTTGCAACGGGTGGCCGTGATGGGGCGTCTCTCCGACGGCACGACGCGCGACATGTCTCGCGAGGTGAGGTATTCATCCAGCGACGAGGCCGTGGCGCGCGTGGAGCCCGAGAGCGGCGGCATCGTCAAAGTGGGGCAGCGCGGTCTCGCTACGATTCTCGCTCGTGGCATGGGGCAGGTAGCGGCCATGCGGGTCGGGGTGAAGAATGGTTTGGCCGCCGCGGTGGCGGACCCATTGGCGAACAACTTCATCGATGAGCTGGTCAACGCCCGGCTACGGGTGATGAACGTCGCGCCGTCACCGCTCAGTTCCGATACCGAATTCCTGCGGCGTGTCTACCTGGATGCGGTGGGCCGGCCGCCTACAGTGGAGGAAGCCCACGCGTTCCTGGCAGACCCCAAGCGGCCGGCCCTCATCGACGGGCTCCTCAATCGGCCCGATTACGCGGCTTTTTGGACCACTAAATTCGAGGATTGGTTCCGTAACAGCCAGGTCAACTCGCAGGGCCGCGCGATGGGCACGTTCAAGGAGTGGATTCGAGATTGCCTCAGCGAAGACCGTCCATATGACCGGATGGTGCGCGAAATGCTCACGAGCGAAGGCGACACGTTTCAGGTCCCCGCCACCAGCTTCTGGCACCCGGCGACGGACTTCATGCTCAAGAAGTTTGAAGTCAATAAGGCCACGCCCACGGTGACGCGCCTGTTTCTGGGGGTGCGCCTCGAGTGCGCCGAATGCCATAACCATCCGCTGGAAAACTTCACGCAGGATGACTTCTACGGGCTCTCGGCTTTCTTTGCCCGTATGCGCGTCAAACACGGCTACGGCGAGTACCGGCGTACGTGGTATCTGGAAGACGAGGGCGAACTACAGCATCCGGTCACGAAGCAAGCGGTGGCTCCCAAGCTATTGGGCGGCGCGACTCCCCATTTTGCCGCGTCGGAAGATCGCCGGGTGGCGCTCGCCGCCTGGATCACCTCCGCCGGAAACCCATACTTCGCGCGCGCCACCGTGAACCGCGTCTGGCACGAATATTTCCAGACCGGCATCGTCGAGCCATTTGACGATTTCCGGTCCACTAATCCGCCCACCAATCCGGAACTGCTGGACCGGCTGGCGCGCCATTTCATCGAGAGCGGCTTTCGGCTCAAAGCAGTGCACCGGGCGATCCTCAACTCGCGCACCTATCAATTATCGTCACGCCCCGCGCCGCAGGAGTTCGGCAACGCGCCGCCGCCGCAGCTCGAACGGCTCCTGTTTGCCCGCTATCAGCCACGCAAGCTGCCGGCCGAGGTACTGCTGGACTCGCTCTCGCAAGTCTCGGGCGCGGCTCACGAATTCTCCGGCTATCCAAAAGGAATCAAGGCGATGGACGTGTACATGCCCGATCAGCCTGACTATTTCCTGATGACGTTCGGATTCCCGCGCCGGGATATTATCTGCGAGCGCGCTTCGGCTCCCACGCTGGGCCAGACTCTGCATCTGATGAACGGCAAGACGGTCCAATCGAAGGTTGAAGACAAGAGCAACATCCTCGCCGCCTGGGAGGGGCTACCGGATACCGACGTGGCCGCCGCGCTGTATGAGCGGGCCTTCGCGCGCAAGCCCAACGACGCTGAGCTTGGGATGGTGAGGGACTTCCTTGCGGCGGAACAATCGTCCGGACGGACGCGCCGCAAAGCGCTCGAAGGGCTGTTATGGGCTACGCTGGTGTCCAAGGAATTTCAACTGAACCATTGAGGCGATCAAGATGATGAACCTGTCTACACGTCGCGATTTCCTCCGCGTTGGAAGCCTGGCTTTCGGCGGCTTGAACCTGTCCTCGCTGCTCGCAGCCGAAGCCGGCCAACGCAGTGAGCGGTCCTGCATTGTGATCTTTCAGAACGGGGGAGCCAGCCAGCTCGATTTTTTCGATCCCAAGCCGGAGGCGCCCGCCGATATAAGAGGCAGCTTCGGTTCGGTAGCCACGTCGGTGCCCGGCATTCACTTTTCCGGACTGCTGCCGAGGACCGCCAAGGCGCTCGATAAATTCGCGGTCATCCGCTCCATGCACTCCGACGAAGCGATCCATGAGCGAGCGCGGCAGTACATCTTCAGCGGCACCAAGCCGCGCAACGATATCCTTCACCCCAGTTACGGCGCGGTGATGTCCAAAGAGCGGGGCGGCAAGAACGGACTGCCGCCGTTCGTCGTGATTCCGGACAAGGATTTGTCGGCCGAAGCGGGCTTCCTTGGTTCGGCTCACGATCCTTTCATCACGGGCGACCCCAATGCGAAAAACTTCGCTGTCAAGGATCTGACTTTGCCCGCGGGTGTGAGCGCTGAGGAGTCGCGCGTCCGGCGGGCGCTGCTGGCCAGGATGGACAGCGAGTTCCAGAAGGCTACGGAGTCGCCGCTGCTCGGCGAACTGGACGAATTCTCTCAGAAGGCACTGGATCTGATTGCCTCGCCGGCCGCGCGGAAAGCCTTCGACATGCAGGCTGAACCGGACAAACTGCGCGACGCCTACGGGCGCACGGGTGTGGGTCAGGGGTGTCTGCTCGCGCGCCGTCTGATCGAAGCGGGTACGCGCCTGGCCACGGTTTTCCACGGCGGCTACGATACACACCGCGAGCACGAGAAGGGCGCCAAACGCCTGACCCCCGATTTTGACCAGGCTTTTCCCACGCTGCTTGAGGACCTGTCGCAACGCGGCATGCTGAGCACAACGCTGGTGCTGGTGATCGGCGATTTCGGCCGCACGCCGAGAATCAATTTCTCCGGCGGGCGTGATCATTGGCCGCGCGGATTCTCGGTTGGGCTGGCCGGCGCCGGCATTCTGGGCGGGGCCGTCGTGGGGCGGAGCGACGCGCAGGCTGCCGAGCCGGTGGAGCGGCCGGTAACGATCGAGGATCTGGGCGCCACCGTGTATCGGGCGTTGGGGATCGACGCGCACAAGGAATATCGCGTCAACGGGCGTCCGGTGCGCATCAACAAAGACGGCGTGGCTGTTCGAGAGCTGTTCGGATAACTAATGTTCATCCGGTTGCCTTTCGTGGGCCTGATCGCCGGATCGGTTTTGGCGCAACTCCTGGAGCCGCCCGCGCTGACTCGACTGCATCCGCTGGGGGGCCGAGCCGGCACGGCGGTGGAAGTGGAGATCCTGGGGACACGCCTCAACGGCGCAACCAGCGTCGAGTTCGATTGTGCGGACCTGGTGTGGCAACACACCACGCATCGCGAAGCCGGGAAACTATCGGGCGTGGTCTCGATCGCAACCGGTGCGTCGCTGGGCGGCCACATGCTGCGCGTGCTCACCACAGACGGCCCCTCGACGTCCCTGCTCTTCAATGTCGGACAGTTCCCCGCCTTTGTAGAAGGCGAACAGCGCGCGATTCCGGCCTTGCCCGTGGAAGTCTACGGGCGGCTAGAGGGGTCGGCCGACGTTGACCGCTACTGGTTCTCCGCACACGCCGGTGAGCGGTGGCTGTTCGATCTGCGCGCGATGGATCATGGCTCGGCGGTTGAAGCGCGGATGATTCTCCTCAACAGCCGGGGCGAGCGAGTAGCCTTCAACGATGACCGCGATCACTACGACGAAGACCCGCTCATTGAGCATACCTTCGCCCAAGACGGGATCTACGAAGTGAAGCTGGACCAGTATCGCGGCCCGCGCGGCTTCACCTTCGGGAAGAATAATGGCTACTTGCTGCGCATCTCGGCGCTGCCGAGGATCCGATCGGTGAGCCCGCTCGGCGGGCGCCGAGGCACGCAGGTGGCGATGCGGATCGAAGGCTCGGCGCTGACGCACGTGGACCGCGCCTATCTCACCCAAACGCGCCGCGGCGAATACCGGCGGATGACGTACCCGTATACGATGCCCATTCACTTTGGCCCGGATCCAGTGACGGCGAAACAATTGCCACGGATCGAGGGAAGAGTCATACGCTCAGGCGGCGGCGTGGCGCTGTCCTTCACGATTCCGGCCAACGCTCCTACGGGACTGTGGCGCTTATGGCTGGCCGGGCCGGATGGAGTCGCCGAGGGCCCGAATTTCGACATCGGAGACCAGCCTGAGTTTAACGAGACCGCCGCGGCCCAGGCGGCGGCATTGCCATATATCGTCAACGGCGTGTTGAGCCAGCCGCGCGAGCGAGACGTATTCCGCATTGCCGTCCAAGCAAGGAAGCCGCTGCACTTCTTCACGTTGAGCGCGCAACTCGGCGCCCCCTTTGTCGACACGGTGCTCACGCTGCGCGACGCTGCTGGTAAGAAACTGGCCGAAGATGACGACGTAGTGGCGGGCTGGGGTGGGCTGCTCGGCAATCCGGACAGCAGCCTGTTCTACACGCCGAAGCAGGACGGCGTCTTATCGGTTGAAGTGCGAGACCGCCTGAACCGTGGCGGGCCAACTTACGCCTACCGCCTGAAGGTCGACAGCGCCACACCGGGCTTCCAACTCTTCACTACTCCAGAAAATCCCGTGGCGCGGCGCGGCGAAGGGCAAGCTCCGATCAAAGTCCATCTGGTGCGGGAAGCGGGCTTTACCGGCCAAGTGGAGATTTGGCTCGAAGGACTCCCCGGCGGCGCGCCTTCGCTTCGCGCCAGCTTTCGCGCCGACCAACTGTTCGAACCCAATGCCGACGGCGCCGACATGCTGATTCCGGAAATCGAGTTCAAGGTCCCGGCTCCGGCGCGGGCCGGGGAGTATCCACTTCGAATCTTCGGCAAAGCGGCGAATGGGGCCGTCGCCGAAGCCCACACGGCCACCATGATTGGACCCATCTACTCGGGAGATTGGAACTTCTACCGCCGCCCGGTACCGGCCATCACCCTGACTGTGGTGGAGTAAACGACGAAAACGCCCCTGCCCAGCGAAATCGCCTGAGATCTTTCCCCCGCCCGGCGCACTACCTATACATAGATGCGGCTGCGCGATCCCCTGGTGCCCGTATTCCTCGCCCTGGCCGTTGGCGTCGTCGCCTCGCGCGCCGCTGCTGTGGATATCGCAGGCATCGCGCTGGCTCACGCCCTCACCGCCGCCGCCATTCTGGCCGCCCTGGCCTGGATCGCCCGCGCCTTCATTACCCGCCGCGTCGCCTGGGCCGCCGGTCTGGCCTCCGTCTCCTGCCTCGGCATTGCCCTTGACGTGGTCCATCGCCCTCCCCCGCCACCCGAGATCGAGTTCACGCCGGGCGAGAGCATGGTGCTGGCGGGCTGCGTCGTTGAGCCTGTCGCACAAAGCCCGGACCGCGAGCAGATGGTGCTGGAACTGGCCGAAGGTGCGAGCGCCCGCGTGAACTGGTATCTGGAGGAGGGCCAAGCGGCCCCTTTATTGCGCTACGGGCAGCGCATTGAGATTGAAGCCAAACTCCGCAAGCCGCGCAACTACGCCAATCCCGGAGCGTTCGATTTTGAGCACTATCTGGCGCGCCGCAACATCTACTGGACAGCCACGGCCAATGCCAAGTCAGCCCTGCGGATCCTTGATTCCTCCTGCGGCCGTTGGCCCCTTACATGGATCTATGAGGCGCGGCAATTCGCCATCGCCCGGCTCGACACCTTCTACGAGAAAGATCGCTACTCACGCGGCATGACGCGCGCGTTGCTGGTGGGCGATACCGCCATGCTTGACCGCGTGTGGGCGGATGACTTTCGGCGCACCGGCACCTATCACGCGCTGGTCATCTCCGGGCTGCACCTCACGCTGCTGACCGGCTGGTTTCTCTTCTTTCTGCGATTCGTTTCGGCCGGGGTGGGCTGGTCACTGTTTGCCACCAGTCTGATTGCCTGGGTCTACACGGCGTTGGCAGGTGGAGGCGCGCCCATTGCCCGTGCCGCCGCCGGGCTCACGTTGTACCTGGCCGGCCGCTGCCTGTTTCGGGATCCACGCGTGCTCAATCTGCTCGCCGCTGTCGCGATTGGATACCTGGCCATCGACCCGGACTCGCTTTTCGACGCCAGTTTCCAGCTCTCGTTTCTCTCGGTGGCCATGATCGGCGCCGTAGCCGCACCGCTTCTCGAGCGCACGCTTGATCCCTATGCCCGCGGCCTGCAGCGGCTCGATCAGGACCGTTGGGACGTATTGCTGGAGCCCAAAGTGGCCGCGCTTCGCGTGGAGATGCGCCTGCTGGCCGAGACACTCTTCTTCGCGTTACATCTTCCGCGCCGCTTCATGTTGACGATGCTTGACTATGCCGCGCGCGGCATCTTTTATTGCCTCAGCCTTCTCCTCGTTTCCGCAGTCGTGCAAGCCGGCTTGATGCTGCCGATGATCGCCTACTTCCATCGCCTTTCGGTCAGCGGCCTCACCGCCAATCTGCTGATCGTGCCGCTGATGGACATCGTGGTTCTCACCGGCTTTGCGGCCATCGTGACGGGCTGGACATGGCTGGCCGTGCTCGCCGCCTTGCCGCTAGGCTGGGCCCGGTCGGTGGCCGCGTGGCACGCCGCGTTTGAGCCGCCAGTGCGTTTGGCCGATCCGCCCGTCTGGCTGATCGCCGGTTTCCTGATGGGCCTGGTCTGCGTATGGATCGCGATGCAACTGCCGCGCCGGCGATGGCGACTGCTGCTGGCTTCGCCCTGGCTGGCGTGCCTGGGGCTGCTGGTGGCCCAGCCGTTTGAGCCTGCGTACGAACCCGGGCGGCTCGAGGTGACAACGCTGGACGTTGGTCAGGGAGACGGCTTGCTCGTCGCCTCACCCCATGGCCGCTTCATGTTAGTTGACGCCGGCGGATTCCCGGTCTTCGGCAAGCGGCCGACGCGCCCTTCGATCGACATTGGCGAAGAAGTAGTTTCACCATACCTCTTTCATCGCGGCATTCGACAGGTGGACGTCATTGTGGCCACCCACGCCCATGAAGACCATATCGGTGGGCTGCGCGCGGTGGTGGAGAACTTCCGCCCGCGCGAGATCTGGACGGGCGCGTTTCCTGACGCCGAACCCTGGGCGTCGCTGCGCCGCTGGATCGAAGCGCGTGGCGTCAAGATCGTAGCGCACAAAGCCGGTGAGCGCCTCGATTGGGACGGCGTGGAGGTGCGGGTGCTCTCGCCGCCCGCCGACTATGAGCCGGCCGCGCAAGCCAAGAACAATGACTCGCTGGTGCTTCGCCTCGCCTTGGGCTCACGCTCTATCCTGCTCACCGGCGACGTGGAGCGCCAGCTGGAAAGCGTCATGTTGGAGAGTAATCTGGTGCCGCCAACGGACATTCTCAAGGTCGCCCATCACGGTAGTAAGACCTCGTCTACCGAGGCGTTCCTGGACGCGGCCAAGCCTCGCTGGGCGATCATTTCAGCCGGCTACGCCAATCTCTTTCGCCACCCGCACCCGCTCATTCTGGACCGGTTGACCGAGCGCGGCATCGAAGTCTGGCGCACCGACGTTCGGGGCCAGATCCGTATGGTTACCGACGGCCGCGCCTGGCGGATCGAAGGATTTCACTCGCCCGGCCGGACCGGGCAGCCATGGTCATCAAGAAGGCTTGCCTTCTGAGGCCGCTTCGGCTTCCTCGGCCGCCGCCGGGCCCGCTTCCACCGCTTCGCCCAGAACCTGCTGCGCGGATTCGAAAAAGACTTGAGGCACCATCACGCGAAACGGCAAATTCGGCATCTGCATGGAGCCGACTAACACGCTGGGAATATGACTGGCGTCGAGTACGGAGCGGATCGACAAGGCCTCCACTTCGCCAGTGGTTCCCTGGCCGCGATACAGCTCCAGCAGGTCATAGCCGTGCGACGCTGTGCCGCCCGGCTCGTCGCCGCTTTGCGCATCGATGACATCGAGCGCCGCATCTTCTTCCTCGGCCGGCACGCGAACCTCGATTGTTCCTTGCGCCACGCCCGGATAATCATCCGTCAACAGCATCGCGTTCAGGCCCGCATCGGCCAGCATGTCCAGGATAGCCGAGGCTTCGTCTTGTGCGGAGAAATCTCCGGACCGGAAGACAGTCACCATCTCAGCGGCAGCGTCAGTGCTCATGTTTCGACGGTATCAAATTACCGGGGGCTAGAGGCAAACCCTATTCCACGCGGTAGTTGGGAGCTTCCTTGGTGATGATGACGTCATGGACGTGGCTCTCTTTGAGGGCGGCCACGCTCACGCGGAGGAAACGGGCGTTCTTCTGTAGCTCGGGAATGGTGTTGCAGCCGCAATAGCCCATGCCGGCGCGCAAACCACCCACGAGTTGGAAGACCAATTCGGCCAACGGGCCTTTATACGGCACGCGGCCCTCGATCCCTTCCGGCACCAGCTTGGCATGCGTGGTGCTTTCCTGCGCGTAGCGGTCAGCCGAGGTTCCGGCGGTCATGGCGCCGAGTGAACCCATGCCGCGATAGCTCTTGAAGGTGCGGCCTTGAAATAGAATCGTCTCGCCCGGGCTCTCTTCGGTGCCGGCAAACAGACTGCCGATCATCACCGAGTCCGCGCCGGAAGCGATCGCCTTGGTGACGTCGCCTGAGTACTTGATGCCGCCATCGGAAATCAGCGGCACACCCGCCGGCCGGGCGGCCTTGGAAGCTTCGGCGATCGCCGTAATCTGCGGAACACCGGCGCCGGACACAACCCGCGTGGTGCAGATGGAGCCAGGCCCGATACCCACTTTGATGCCGTCCACGCCGAGATCGATCAGATCGCGCGCGCCTTCGTAGGTGGCCACGTTGCCCGCCACAAGTTGCACGTCCAGGGCACGTTTGACGGCCATCACCGCCTGAATCACGCGTTCGCTGTGGCCATGCGCGGTGTCAATCACGATGGCATCCACGTTTCGGCGCACCAGTTCCTGGGCGCGTTCGAGAAAATCACCCGTAGCGCCAATGGCGGCGGCCACGCGCAGGCGGCCCTGCGCATCCTTGGCGGCATTCGGATACTTGATCTTCTTTTGGATGTCCTTGACCGTGATCAGGCCCTTGAGCTGGTACTGATCGTCCACCACCAGAAGCTTTTCCACGCGATGCTTGTGGAGCATGGCCTGGGCGTGCTCGAGCGTGGTTCCCACAGGCACGGTGATGAGGTTGTCCTTGGTCATGCGCGTTGAGACGGGGTCTTCAAAACGCGTTTCAAAGCGAAGGTCGCGATTGGTGAGAATGCCGACGAGCCGGCCTTCCTTGGAGATGACCGGCACGCCGGAGATGCGGAAGCGGCTCATCAGATCGAGCGCGTCGGCAATGGGCTGGTCGGCATGGATCGTCACCGGATCCACAATCATGCCGCTCTCGGAGCGCTTCACCTTGTCCACTTCTTCCACCTGGCGATCGATCGACATGTTCTTGTGAACTACGCCGATGCCCCCTTCACGGGCGAGCGCAATGGCCAGATGCGATTCGGTGACGGTGTCCATCGCCGAACTGGTGATGGGAATGTTGAGGGCAACCTTGCGCGTGAACATCGTGCGCGCGTCGGTTTCGGCCGGGACCACGGAACTGCGGGCCGGCACTAGTAGGATGTCGTCGAACGTCAGACCTTCTTGGATAGAGTCCGGGATCATATATGGAAAAAGCGGGGTAGCTGCCAGGATAGCACCCCGGCGAAAAAAGTCTACTGCAGATCCGCGGAACAAACCTTGCGGGTGCAGAGAATCGCGCCGCCCTCGGACTCGCTACAGACCGCGCCCTTCATGCTGAGAGACGGCCCGTCGGGAGCGAGGCAGCCTTCGGCTACGGTGTTGATGCCGGGCTTAGACGATTGCGGTGTCAGGCCCTGCGCCTCACACACGGCGGCGACTTCGCAGAGATTGAACCGCACCAGGAAACCATCGGCAAAGCGGGACAAATCCGCTTGAAAGACGTTGGGCGTCGCCAGGCGGCGCGAGGTGGTGGAGCCAACCAGATAGAAATTGCCGCGCGCGTCGGGGGCGACCTGATAGCCGAAGTCCGGCGAATCGCCACCCACGTAGCTGGAGTAAAGCAACGTCGGCGTGGCCGGGGCAAAATCGATCAACGCCAGAAAAGCGTCGATGGATCCGCCGGCGCGCGGTTGCAGTGGATTACCGCGCAAGGGGAAATCCGTCGAATCCGAATAGCCGGTAATGGCGACGCGGCTGTTGGCGCTGACCGAGATGCCGTAGGCGATCTCGCTGCCCGCGCCGCCGAGGTAGGTGGAATACGTAATCGGGCTGTTGCCCGGCGCTGAGGGATCGATGCGCAGCAGGAAAGCGTCAGCCCCGCCGGCATTCGTGCTTTGGATTGGCGTGCCGACGATCGGGAAATCGCTGGAGAAAGTGTAGCCAGTGACGTAGAGGCGTCCGGCCGCGTCGGCAGTCATCCCGTAGGCGAGATCTGTATCGGAGCCGCCGATGAAGGTGGCGTAAAGGAGACCGTCGAGGCCGGAGCGCGTGATGTCGGCGCGGGCATAGAAGATATCGCCACGTCCGGCCGGGGTGGTGCGATAGGCGCCGGCGGTGAAGGGGAAATCTTCAGACATGGTGTAGCCGGTGAGGTGAACGATGCCGGCGCGATCGACCGCGATGCCCGTGGCCACGTCGGTTTTAGTGCCGCCGATGAACGTGGAGTAGCGAAGCGTGCTCGAGCCATCCGGCACGAACATCGCAAAGAACGCATCGTAGCCGCCGCGATTAGCGGCCTGGAAAGAACCCCCGGCGTAAGTGAAACCCTCGCCCGTGGTGGCGTAGCCGGCGATGTAGGGCCGGTTCTGTGAATCCACGGTTACGGCAGTACCGTAGTCGCGCTGATCACCGCCAAAATAGGTGCTGTACCAAAGTGCGTCGATACCCTGCTGCGTGCGGCTGAGTCGAACCAGGAACGCGTCCGTGTCGCCCTTCAGAGCGCCTTGCGCGGGTGTGCCCGCCAGCGGGAAATTCGACGACATGGTGTCGCCTGTCAGGTAGAGAAAACCGTCGCCGGACAAGGCCATGGCCGTGACCTTGTCGGCGCCGTCGCCGCCCAGATACGTTGACCACACCAGCGAATCGGCGCCCGACACGTTGGGGTTGAACTTGGCCACGAAGATATCCACACTACCGGCTTTTTGGCCCACGTAGGGGTTGCCTGCCAGGGGCAGCGTCGTCGAAGACGTGTAGCCTGCCACCCAAACCTGATTCTGCGTGTCCACCGCCACCGCCGTCGCCACGTCAACACTATCGCCGCCAAAATACGTGGCAATCAGGACGGGGTCAATGGTGAGGGGGCGGGCGGTGTCATACTCGCCGAGAGTGAAAGCCACTTGATTGTTGCCCAGCAAGCGGTAGCGTGCGGCGACCTGCGCACGCGCCCCGGACGCAGGATCTACCTGAAAGGCGAAGGGGACGGGTTGGCGAAGCTCTTCGGCGCCGACGGCGGCAACCAATGAGCCGTCTTCGGCAATCGATAGCCGGCTGGCTCCGGCAAACTCCATGCGAATCGCGGCAGGATCGGTGTGGGGCGCGACGACGAAATCGTATTCGAGCCGGCGGCCCTCGCCCTTGTAAAGAAGATCGATGCCCTGATACACGTTGCGGTAAGCCACACGGCTAAAGCTAGCGACGTTGCCGCGCCACGCCGATTTTTCCTGTCCAATGAGATAGGTGGCGCCGGAGCGGAGCTTGTCCACCCCTTCAATCCGAGCCGGTGCGTTCACGGGGCCCACTGGCCGCAGCCGCAGTTCACCGGTGCCGAGCCGCATCACCGCCTCGCGGTCCGTGAGGATGACGCTACGCTCGGAGGAGCGGGCGGCAAAACGGACATCGGCGGGCCACTGGCCCTGGTTGGCTTCAAAGCGCAACGGGAGCCTGGCAAGCAGGTCCGCGCCGCGATTGGCTGCGGCGGCGGAAGCGAGGAATGGTAGGAGGATAAGTACGGAGAACGACTTCAACATGATGAGACGGCTTTTCACTATAGGCCCGAAAAAGCTCCTCTTAGTGTAACGCGGCCCAGGGTTGCCGCGTTTCCGGGATTCAAGCGTCTCTCCCTCGGGGCAAAAATCCCTCGGAAGGGAGCCCTTGGAGGCGCTGCCGTTCGAGAACAGGTCAGGGGGGCCCAAGCGGCGCAGGACACTGTCAGCCTGAATGAAGTGCGGCGGGCGTTGGGAACCATGTCCGGTTCTCGCTCTGCGGCGCCGTAATCGCTCAGCGGGAACCCGTCAGACTGATGGTTCCCATTCGGCGTAAGAGTCCACAAGTCATGCTTCCCGGAACGCCCGTTGTGGACAACTTGTCCGAGATGCCGACTATACGGCCAAGTGGATCCAGCGTTCGTATGTGTCCCGCTGTCATCCACATGCAGAAGTATTTCGGGACACAGGTCTGGCGAGGCCTTCGGAGTGTCTAATATGAAGCGTATGGCAACGCTCCAGGAAGAACTGCACGATATCTTGACGGAGCTTCGCAGCCTGCTCGCCTGTCATTCCACACGTTCGGTCGTGGGCTGGTGCTTTGCGCCAATCCTCAGTGCACAGCAGGAAGAGGCGCGGGATGCGCTACTTGCGCCGGACCGACAGATCTCATTTCTATTGGCAGTCCTCCTCTCAACTCCGGAACCCGACACACCTAAGGATCTCAGCCTGGCCGCCTGGGATCACGCCAAAACACTGCTGAACAGGATCTACTTGAGAGTACCGAAGTCAGAGGGCGGGCGGCTCATGCCGCCAAGCTGGTTCCTTCGGTTCGGGATAGGTCAAGCCGTTCTCGGATGAATTTCA
>JAYTKJ010000730.1:0-4665 GCA_043730365.1 Acidobacteriota bacterium
CGCTACCTGGGCGCTCCGCTGCGTCTGAAGCCGAGTGCGGGAAGCCGGTCGTTTGACCTGAAGGCCGACTCCAAAACGCTTTGCGAGCAGGTACTGAAGGCCTTCGGCATCGAGGTGGTTTTTGACGCGGACCTCCAGCCGCTCCCGAACCTGCGCTTTCGCGTGGCCGACGCCGAGTTTGTGGAAGCCATGGAGGCGCTCCAACTGGCCACCGGTACGTTTATCGTGCCAATCAGCGGGCGGATGGCGCTGGTGGCCAAGGACCTGGCCAACAAGCGGCAGGAACTCGAACATACGATGGCGATTGCGGTACCCCTGCTGAATACCACCACCGTGCAGGAGGCGCAGGAGATGGCTCGCGCCGTGCAATCGCTGATGGAAATCCAGAAATTTGGCGTGGACGCCGGCCAACGCCTGGTGGTGATACGGGACCGCGAGTCCAAGGTGCTGCCGGCGCTGGCGCTCTTCAATGACCTCATGCGTAACCGCGCGCAGGTGATGGTGGACGTGGAACTCCTGGAGGCCAGCAATACCGCGGACCGGAGCCTGGGCTTCCGCCTGCCGAGCGAGTTCCCGGTAGTGGCGCTCAAGAAAGTGTTTAACAGCGGGCCTAGCTATCCGGCCGGGGTGGCCAATCTGCTGACCTTTGGCGGCGGCGCCAGTTTTCTCGGGCTCGGGCTCGCCAACAGCCAGGTTTTCGGGACGTTCTCGGAAAGCCACAGCCGCAGCCTGAACAAGGCGCAGATCCGCGGTGTGGACGGGCAGCCCATGACTTTTCACCTGGGCGACAAGTATCCCGTCATGTCGGCCGGCTATTTCGGCGACACCGGCGATGCCACCGGTCAAGTCTACCGGCCGCCGCCGACGTTCACATTTGAAGATCTCGGCGTGCAGCTCAAGCTCACCCCGCACGTGCATAGCGGAGGCGAGGTGTCGATGGAGATCGAGGCGGATTATAAAGTGCTGACGGGTCAGGCGCTCAACGGGATCCCGGTGATTGCCAGCCGCAGTTTCAAGACGAGCGCAAGAATGAGCATGGGCGAGACGGCGGTGATCGCGGGGTTGATCCGGGCTTCTGAGGCGCGGACGCTGACCGGGATCGCCGGGTTGTCTCAGCTTCCCGCCATCGGGCACTTGTTCCGCCAGACGACGCGGACCAGGGATGAGGGTCAGGCGTTGCTGGTGATCCGGCCGCATCTGATCGATTTGCCGCCGTCGGACATGGCCACGCGGACCGTGTACACAGGCACGGATGGCCGGCCGCGGATTCCGCTCTAGTCGTCTCACGTGATTATTGGCGACCGCCCCGAGGAGCGAGGTCGAATTGGAAATAGGAGACGGGCGCGGTGGGTGAGCCATTGTCGAGTTGCTCGATGGCGGCATTGATGCTCAGCTTGTTGAGGGCGGCCTTGGTGGCGATCTCGGCCAGCAAGGTGCGGCGGACGCGCACGGTTTCGACTAATGGGGACGGTTCGGCTTCATCGTCATCGGCAAGGTTGGTGCGCGCGGCGCGTTCGTTCTGGAGAGCTTTCAACTCCGTGGTTGATCTTTGCCGGGCGCGCTCGTGGCGCGACGTGTAGATGGCGAGCGTCTTGAGGGCCGCGCGGGTCTCGGGGTTCAGGAACGGTTCCGGCACGGAGGCGAGGAGACTGGCTTCGTTCATTCGGCAGCGGCGAAGGTTCCATTGCGAGTGGAGAATTGTTTCAAACAAAAGCAGTTCGAGTTCGCCGGCGGGCGCCAGTTGGGTGGACAGCGAGCCCTGGAGGGAGGCGAAGATGGCGGCTTCTTCGTCACCTGCGATGTGGAGTTGGCGCGAACAGAGTCCGTGGGTGCGGGCGTTCTGCGAGACGCGGGCTTTGCCGTCTTCGGTGACGGGTCCGGTGGAGAGGAGTGAGTTGGCGCGGTTGGCCTGGATTTGGGCGGGGGACGAGGTGGTTGACGGATTCATGAGATGGCGCGGCTCCTTTTACTACCGCGGCGATTGGATAGTAGCTGACGGAGGGGCGCGGTTGGGGCAGGGCTTGAGAGTAAGTCCTGTCGAATGAGGGTGGAGATAATTTTTGAGGGGTGTGAACGTTTACCGGCCAATCCGGAGGCGGACGGATTTCGCGCCAAGTTCGCCCAGGAAGCGCCAAGCCGTAAAAATGACGCTGGGGTGGGTGGCACGGATTATTCGGCTGAGGAACTTTTGGGACTGACTGGCGCGGCGGCTCTGGCCGGTTTAGCCTTCCTGCGGCCGGCGCTAGGCCAACAGCTTGCTCACGCGCGCTGCTTTGAACCGACCCGGTCGATCAGATGATCGCCGTCAGTGGTGTGAGCGAGCGGCGGCTTGGGTCTTCAGATCTGCGTAAGTCAACACGCCAATAATTACACACCACGCGGGATAGAAAATGGCGTCGAGAGAGCCAACCCACTCGAAACTTCCCCATTTTCCCGGGTCGGCCTTCACGGCCGCCTTCAGACTGAAGCCTACGGCATGAAGAAGTAGCCCTCCGCCCAAAACGTAGGCAAGCTGCCGGCGATAGAAATGGACTGGGTTCCGCGAGATCACCAGGACGGTTACGACAATGAATGCGGCGAAGGGAACGGCCACATATACCCGCCAACTGTCTGGAACGAACATCAGAATCAGCGCCATCAATGCCGCTACCGCGCCACAAACTAACGAAACCTTTGGCCAGTTAGGAAGGCCGGTCTCCGATTTCACCGGCTCGGCGGCACGCACCGGCCGATCAACCGCAGTCTCCCTCCGAACCCCGTCGAGCAGTTCCTTCACCGTATACTTCCGGTCGCCGCCGGGCGGCAGGAACAGATGATCCGGCCCATCCAACTCCTCCAGCCGCAGCAGGTGGCTGTACTCGACAGCCGGTAGATCGGGCTGTCCCGGTAGCGGCACCATCGCCTTTTCGCCGAGTTGAACGTAGTCCGGTGAACCGCGTCCAAGTCATTGAGCGCGACGTTCAGCGCCGCCCGCCTGCGGCCAGCCGGACCCGCCACGGCGATCTCGATCCGCCCCTTATCGCGGTCAGCCCGCACCAGGATCGGGCAGTCCGCCGCTTGCAGTACAACCCCGGTGCGCCACCGCGTTGGGCTCTTCGTCAGATTCCGGTGCGCCTGGACAATAAACCGCGGAAGCAGGGCCCCCGGCAAATGGCTGTAGTCATACCGGAAACGCAAAGAGTCCTCAGGCCAGATGCCGTAGTCGGGCTGATTGGAGCGGAGTGCCTCCGGAATCAGCCAACCCGCGCTGCCGGAGGAGCTGCTGGCTGGAAGCTCGAAGCAGAGCCCCAAATCGGGAGCCTTCATCATGCCGAGGATGAACTCATGCCGGCTGGCCGGGTAGAGCGACGGATCCAATATCGCCGTCAGTTGTTCGCGGTGGAGTTCTCCGTCCTGATCTCGCACGGTTGGGCTGGTGATCAAGGCGTAGATGGCGCCCGTGAGCCAGTTTGGATCGAGCAAGGTGATCTCGCGGCGGGCGGCGGGAGCGTCCCGGTCCAGCCCAAACGCCACCACAACGCCCAAGTCATGCAGCAGGCGTAGCAGCGCGCGCTGCTCGTCAGGCACCTGCACCCGTTCATCCCCTTCGCCGGCCGCGCAGAGCCGCTCGTAATCCCGGAGCTCCAGCACTCTTTGCTGGCGCGCCAGGTCAGTCACTGCGTCTTTCACCCGGAGCCACGCCTGGGGGATAGGGTCACGAACGTGGCGCAATCGCGAGTCTCCGTTGACCGTCGCGGCGATCAAAATTCGCAGCGCGTCCAAGCTGGCGCGCGAGCGGCCGTCGGCGTTGCAGGAAGTGCGTACTACCTTCACCACGCCATGCTCCCGCTGCAATTCGGTCTCATTCAATTGGAGAAACGGTTCGTCCTTGTCAGACTTGTTGATCACCACGATCACCGGTGAATCGCCTCCCCGGCTGCGGACGATCCGGAGCCATTCGTAGACGGATCGGTCATCCTGCCGCCGGTCTTCGAGCACGATCAGGTACAAACTGCGGTGGGTCAGGAAGAACTGGTGCGTGCCCCGCATGATTTCCTGGCCGCCAAAATCCCAGACATTGAGGAAGATATTGTCCGCGCCGGGTGACCAGGCCTCGGTGTTGATCCGCTCATGAATTGCCGCTCGCGGAGTCGCTTGCTCGTCAGGGTCGCGAGCGATGCCATGGATCAGGTAGCGGATCAGAGACGTCTTGCCCACGGCTTCGTTGCCGACCACCAGGAGCTTCGCCTGGTTCAGGGGTTTCAACTCGGCCTTGTTGCGGTAACGGCGATAGGCGGCGAGAATGGCCTGCGCGTCGGTGGTGTCGATCACCTCGGGCGGGAGGAGTCCGCCCAGATCGCCATTGTCCTTGATGCTGAGTCGGCGAAGCCGGTCTCCGGGGCGGTTAGCCCAAGATTCCAGGAGAGCCCGCGCCCCTTCGGCCCCGATCCCGTTATGGCGAAGGTTGAGCGAGGTGAGCGACGTCAGGGCCGCGATCGCCCGCGCCCCTTCGGCCCCGATCTCGTTATGGCGAAGGTCGAGCGAGGTGAGCGACGTCAAGGCAGCGATCGCCCGCGCCCCTTCGTCCCCAATCTCGTTACTGGCAAGGTTGAGCGAGGTGAGCGACGTCAGGGCCGCGATCGCCCGCGCCCCTTCGGCCCCGATCTCGTTGTCGCTAAGGTTGAC
>JAYTKJ010000731.1:0-7141 GCA_043730365.1 Acidobacteriota bacterium
ACGATCCTGACCCTGGCGCTGGGCATTGGCGCCAGTACGGCGATCTTCACGATCGTCGATTCGACGGTTCTGAAGCCGCTCAGCTATCGCGACAGCAGCAGTCTGGTTGCGCTCTGGGAACGGGTCAGGCTGCCAGGGACTGAACCCTTGGGACCCGTCGGACCCAATCCCCGTCATGTGGATGCCTGGCGGAAACGCGCGAACTCATTCAGCGGCGTGGCGATGTTCAGGCAAGCATCCGTCGGCCTGACGAGCGGGACGGACCATCCGCAACTGGTTGGCACGGTGAGGGGCCTGCCAAATCTCTTCGAAGTTTTGCAAGTGACACCGTTGCTCGGCCGCAGTTTCATCCCTGAGGACGGCGTTAAGGGCCGCGACAACGTTGCCATTCTCACTTACAGCCTGTGGCAAGGCTTCTTCCGTGGGGACCCGAACATCATTGGCAGGTCGATCCGGCTCGGCGACGTGCCACGCCAAGTGGTGGGTGTATTGCCCGATAGCTTCCACTTCCCGAACAGGAATGCGCTGCAGTCATTCAATACAAATCAGCGGTCGAGCACCGTAGCGGAGCCAGCCATTTTTCTGCCAGCCGCGGTCGACTTGAGTCAGTTCAGCTGGAATGGCGAGTATGGGAACTGGATCGCACTGGCCAGACTCAAACCGGGAGTCAGCATCGAGCAGGCCCAGGCGGAACTTGACTCGATCGAATCCCAGATCGTGAAGGAAATGCCCGCTGGCCAAATGTATGACCGGCCTGATGCACTGCTGGCCTTCGTGCAGCCAATGCAAGAAGCTGTGGTGGGCGCCTCCAAGACGGGCTTGTGGCTGCTGATGGGCGCGGTACTCGGCCTGATGCTGATCGCGTGTGTGAATCTGGCCAGCGCGCAGCTGGCACGCACGCTGTCCAGGCAGCGCGAGGCGAGTGTGCGAGCGGCCCTTGGTGCTCCGATGTGGCGCCTGATTGGGGCTGCGCTGAGCGAGAATCTGCTCTTGGCCGCGGCGGGTGGAGCGGCAGGTATTTTGTTGGCCAGCGAAGGCCTGGCCTGGTTCCGTCTCTACTCGCCAGTGGACTTGCCTCGCATGTCCGAGATTCAGCTCAACAAGACTGTGCTCTTCTTTTCATTCGCGCTCATGGCCGGCTCGGCGGTTTTGTTCAGCATTCTGCCGGCGCTGAGTCTCCTGCGCACCGATCCACAGGCCGCGCTGCAGCAGGGCAACCAACGCGCGCTGGGAAATAGAACAGGCCGCCGGCTGCATGGCTGGCTGATCGGGCTGCAGGTTTTCGGCGGCACGGCACTGTTGCTGGTAACGGGCCTCTTTTCGAAGAATCTGCTGACCCTGCTGCACCAGGAAAAGGGATTTGAAACCGGCGCGGTGGCGCTTGCGCAGGTGACTCTTGAGGGCGCAACTTACGGCCCCGCGCAGAGCCGGATCGCGTTCATTGATTCAACCTTGGAGAGCCTCCGAGCCATCCCGGGCGTGCAAGCGGCCGGTCTCATCAGCGCCATGCCGCTCGAAGGAGAGTCATGGATTGAGCCCCTCAACCGCGCGGACCAGCCCAATCGGGAGGGCCCAATGATCAATCTGCGTTGGGTTAGTGCCGGATACTTTGAGGCGATGCGTCACCGGTTGGTGGCTGGGCGATTCTTTGAGGAACGCGACCGCAATCTGAACAGCGCAGTTATCAGTGCGGGAGAAGCCAAAGCCCTCTGGCCGAACCAGAATCCGGTTGGCGGCCTTGTCACAGCGCAAGGCAGGCAGTTCACGGTCATCGGCGTCGTCGCCGATTCGCGCAGTACATCGTTGAAGACGCCGCCCGCCAAGATCGCATATATACACTACAAAGACCGTACGCCAGCAACGCTATTCTTCCTGGCACGAGGAGATCAACCGGCCGACGCGCTGGTGGCAAGCATGCGACAGGCGATCTGGAAACTGGCGCCACAAGTTACGATCGCACGCGCGAAGACTCTGGACACGCAAGTAAGCGAGTCGCTCTCGGCCGAACGATTTCAGACCTCGGTGCTGGTCAGTTTCGGCATCTCCGCTTTGCTGCTGGCCATGCTCGGCATCCATGGCATGTTGAGTTACTCGGTGGCCGCGCGCAGACAGGAGATCGGTGTCCGAATGGCGCTCGGCGCAACGCGGGGCAGAATCTATTGGCATACTTTCGGAGAGGCGGGAATTCCGGTGCTGGCTGGTTTGGCGGCCGGTCTATTGTCTACCCTGCCGGCCAGGCGCGCAGTCAGCCAGATGCTGAACGGGTCACGGGGAATCGATCCGCCGGTCATGCTGACGGTTGCCGCCATCTTCCTGGCTGCAGCGGCCATCGCTGCCTTTCTGCCGGCGCGCCGCGCGGCTTCGGTTGACCCGCTGACGTCCTTGAAATCGGATTAGCGCATGTCTTACTGAGGCATGATTGCTATGATGGCGGAGCGGAGCGATTCAGCTCCCCCCTGGGCATGCCTTCCGACTTGAAGCGCTTCTACAATCGCCAAATCGTTGAAGAAATCGGACGCGACCTTCAACACGCATACCCAGCGTTCAACTACCAAGCGTTTGTGGCGGAGTGCCTGAGCGGGCTGAGCCGACTAGAACTGAAGGCGCGCGCCTGGCACATCGCCGAGGCAATGCGACACCACTTGCCTGCCGAGTATCCGCAGGCGGCAAAAGTCCTCTTGCGGTCCCTGCCTCCGGCAGACACGCCTCGCCACGAAACGGGCGGCAGCATGGATGCCTTCAGGTACCTGCCTCATGTCCTCTTCGTATCCAAGTACGGACTCGATGATTTCGAAGTGTCGATGAATGCGCAGCATGAATTGACCAAGCGATTCACGGCCGAGTTCAGTGTGCGGGCATTTTTCGAAAAGTATCCGGCTGCCACGCATGGGCGTTTTGTGGAATGGGCGCGGGCCCCCAGCGTTCACGGCCGGCGGTTGGTGTCGGAGGGCTCGCGGCCGCGCCTGCCATGGGCTCCGCGTCTCCGGGCATTTCAAGAAGACCCGGCACCGGTGCTGGTTTTGCTGGAATTGTTGAAGGATGATCCGGAACTTTACGTACGCCGGTCGGTGGCCAACAACCTGAATGATATTGCCAAGGATCACCCAGACGTGGTGATTGCGACTTGCCAGCGTTGGGCGAAGGATACCAAAGGGATCGGGCCGGACAGCGAGCTGAATCGAAGGCAGATCATCCGCCACGCCCTGCGCAGTCTGGTCAAACAGGGCCATCCCGGCGCCCTGGCAGTATTAGGCTTCGACGCTGCACCCAAGGTGAGAGTCGAGAACCCGAAGCTGACGCCGAAGGTGGTGAAGATCGACGAGGCACTCCATTTCTCTTTCGACTTGGCAAGCACAGTGGCCAAGCAGCAGACCCGGATGGTGGATTACGCCGTGCACTTCATCAAAGCGAACGGCACAACGGCGCCGAAGGTTTTCAAGCTCTCGCCGGTCACCCTGCCAGCCGGCGGGACCGCACACTTGCGTGGCAGCGTGTCATTCCGCCAGATGACTACACGCAAGCATTACCCGGGGCCGCACAGGTTGGAGCTATCGATCAATGGTGTGTCATTTCCGTTGGGATCAATCAAACTGATTCCGAAGTAACGAATCGAGGCAATCCAGATGAATCAACCGAGTGCGGAGTTGGTAGCGTTTTTCGAAATCCAAGTGGCGTTGGTGGCGATGTTCTGGACGTGGACATTGGGGCGGCGCGCGGGCATCGGAATAGGGATTTTTCTCGCGGGCACGTGGCTCGCCGCTTACGCGGGTTGGATGCGCTTCGGGCCGATTCCTCCGCCGGTTCCCGCGCTATTGGTCCCAGTTACGATTGCTACGGCGGTGATGGCGCGGCGTGCGCCGGTGGAACGATTGGGCCTCGGCTGGCTGATTGGTTTTCAGAGCTTTCGGATCCTGGTGGAGATTTTCTTGTGGTGGGGCCATCGAGAGGGCGTCGTGCCGGTGCAACTTACCTGGGAGGGGAGGAATTTCGATGTGCTGACCGGGCTCTCGGCGCCGGTGATGGGATGGTTGGCGGCGCGGGGGAGTCTGGCCACGATGGCGATCAAGATTTGGAATCTGGCGGGACTGGCGCTGCTGGTCAATGTGGTGAGCGTGGCGGCGTTGTCGATGCCAACCCCGCTGCAGCGGTTTGAGCCGGTGAATCTGTTTGTGGCCGAGGCGCCCTTTGTTTGGTTGCCGCTGTTTCTGGTGCAGTCAGCCTGGTTCGGGCATGTGGCGTTGTGGCGATTGACCGGACGGGATCAGGAGCCGCCCGCGCACGGGACACGGGCGGCTGCGGGTTAGAGGTTAGTAGCCTTTCTTTTTGTCGACGACGTTGATGAGCGGCTTGCCTTCGGCGAAGCGAAGGATGTTGGCCTTCACGGTGTCGAGCCGGCAAGACGCACTGAGTCTGGCGCGGCAAACGAGCACGCGATCCGATATCCTTAGTTGAACGGTTCCACTGATAAACCATGGCTCTCGTCACTGTCAAGAATAAGTTTCAGGTCGTCATTCCCCAGCAGGTACGCGCACAGATCGCCGTCAGCATCGGCGATCTCTTCGAAGCGACTGTCGAACGTGGCAAAATCACGTTCACCCCAAAGTCCGTGGTGGACTGCGGGATTGGCGACAGTCTGGCGGACTTCAAGGAGGGCAACTCGTTCGGTCCCTTCTCCACTCATCGGGAGTTGATCGACTCCCTTCGTGCCGAATCGAAGAAACTGAAACGGACGCCGCGAAAGGCTAAATGACCCAGCGGCTTCCATGATCCTCCGCTATTCGGCGCACTTCCTGAAGCAGTACGCAGATGCCCCGCTCAGGGTGCAACGAGACTTCGACAAACAGAGCCGGTTTCTCGTCGTCAACCTTCGGCATCCATCGTTACGAGCCAAGAAGTACGACGAAGAGCGGAATCTTTGGCAGGGGCGGGTGAACGGAGATTGGCGGTTCTATTTCACGATCGAAGACGACGAGTTCCGCCTCCACGAAATCAAAGCCCATCCCAAGTGACACGTGGGGCGTGGGCCTCAGATGGAATCATTGACGGAACACGCCAATCCACGAAAGAGATATCGGTCATGGACGGCTCCAACAACCGGTGGAGCCGCGACGGCATGGAATCTTTTATGTCAACCGCGGCGGCTGGTTTTTCGATCCCGAGGCGTCAATAGCCTTTCTTTTTGTCGACCACGTTGATGAGCGGCTTGCCTTCGGCGAAGCGAAGGATGTTGGCCTTCACGGTGCCGAGCATGCGGCCACGGTCCTGGTCAGAGCGGCCAGCGATGTGCGGGGTGATGATGACGTTGTCAAACTTCCACAGCGAGTTACCCTTGGGGAGCGGTTCGGGATCGGTGACATCGACGCCGGCGCCCGCGAGTTTCTTGCTGTCGAGAGCCTTAATCAGGGCCGGCAGATCGTAGATGCCGCCGCGGCTGACGGCGATAAAATACGAGTCTTTCTTCATCAGGTCGAATTGCTTGGGGCCCATCATCTTATGGCTGAGCGGGGTGTGAGGGGCCGAGATGAAGACGACATCGGCGGTGGGAATTACTTCGTCGAGTTGGTCAGGCTTGACCACTTTCTGCCAGAACGGAGACAGCGGGATGTCCTCGGGATCGACGCCGGTCACGTTCATACCGAACGCCCAGGCGCGCATGGAGATTTGTTGGCCGATGCCGCCGAGTCCGATGACGACGGCCTGCTTGCCGCGCAACTCGATGCCGGGATAGGGGCGAGGCTGCCACGTTTCGCTGGTGCGGTCATTGAAGAACTTGAGCAGCCCGCGCGAGTGAGCCAGGAGCATAGCCATGGCGTGGTCGGCGATTTCCGGTCCCTGCACGATTTGATTGTTGGTGACGACGATATTGCTGCTCGCCAAGTCATCTCCGCCGGACAGGTGCAGAACCTTTTCGACGCCAGCGCTCAGCACCTGGACCCACTTGAGGCTTTTGCCGGCGCGCACCATCTCGGGGGAAATGTCGCCGCCGATGAAGGCGTCGGCACCCACCATCTCCTGCATGACGTTGTCTTTGGTGACGTCAACCAGTTTCACTTTGTCGGAGACCGACTGCCAATCCTTCATTACATCCGGCGTTTGGCCGGACACCAAAATTTTCTTGGGCTGCGCGGTTAGGACCAACGCCGACGCAGCGGCTAATAGAACCAGACGTTTCATGACAAGCTCCTTCGACCGAAAGGGGATTGTAGCACTCACGGCGTGGACTATGGGGAGAGGGCTATCATCGTCGGATGCGAACGCTCGCGATGGTTTGTCTGATGATGGTGCGCTTACTCCCGGCTCAGAACGCGCATCACCGGCTGGCGGCTACGGCGTCGACGGTGGTGGTTGGCAACTATGACGCCGCAACGCCGCCGGTGTTGCGCATACGCTCGGGGGATGTGGTGACGGTGGAGACGCTGGGCGTGGGCTCAGCCGAAATGCTGGAGGCCAGCGGTGTGGCGAGGCAGCGGATCGAACCGGCCAAGTACGAGATCGCGGCCAAGGACCCGAAGGCGCGCGGGCATTTCCTTACGGGCCCCATCTATGTGGAAGGCGCCGAACCGGGCGACACCCTGGAACTGGAGATTCGCGATGTGCGCATGACGCTGGATTATTCGTATAACGGCATGGGCGGGAACGGGGTGCTGGCCGATCTGTTTGCGACGCTGCCGGCCGAGCGGCGGCGGCGGATTATTCCGCTTGATCGCCAGCGCAAGGTGGCGCCGTTTGCTCCTGGCGTGGAGGTGCCGTTGCGTCCTTTTTTCGGGAGTATGGGCGTGGCGCCGCCGGCAAGCGCGGGTCGCATCAGCAGTTCCCCGCCCGGAATTCACGCCGGGAACCTGGACAACCGGGAGTTGACGGCTGGAACAAAACTCTTCATTCCCGTGCATGTGCCTGGCGCGCTTTTTCAAGTGGGCGACGGGCATGCGGCGCAGGCTGACGGCGAGGCGGACCAGACGGGGCTGGAGACGTCGCTGACCGGCGAGTTCCGATTCACGGTGCGCAAGGATTTGCCGAACCTCAAGTGGCCGCGCGCGGAAACCGCGACGCATTTCATCGCGATGGGGCTCGACCCGAGTATCGACAAGGCAATTCGGTTGGCCGCCGAGGAGGCTTTGAATTTTCTTAGTGCGGTGAAGGG
>JAYTKJ010000732.1:0-27375 GCA_043730365.1 Acidobacteriota bacterium
CTTTGTCTGATGACCTTCCGATCTATTTCTCAAGCTCAAGGAAGCAGCAGCCCGGCGAATGCAACCGCGACCGCCCGCATGCCAGACCATGTAATTTACGAGTCTCTCTTGATGCGCGTCATGACGTTGCGTGACTATGAGGGCAAGCTTCCGTTTGACGCCAAGCGCCCTCACGTCTTACAGCGTTACTTCCCGTCACTTGGCTTGTCTCTTCCTGAATGCGGCACAATCGATCGCTTAGCAGTCGACATCAATGAGAATCTCAAGAGGAACCACGAACAGGCGCTCACCTTCATTCGACAAGCCCGCGGAAACACTCCCCGGCAGGGCCCGAAAGAGATGCCAGCAGACCACAAAGCGCGAATCGCTGTGTATAACGGGATCCGAGAGGCACATTTGGCGCAATTCAAAAGCCGTCTACGCGCATCACTAGGAGCGAACGCCTTTGAAAAGCTAGACCTCAGCCTCAACGCGGATGTTATCTCCAAGGTGCAACTTCTGACTCCCAAGTTGAGCGATCATCCAGTGCCACCCGGGCGCGAAACTCAGAAGTAAGAGGTTAAGAGGTTAAGAGGTTACAATGTCCAATCTATCGCGCATCTCACATCTCTTATCATTCGCGTTTTTCTCATTTTCTCTGGGCTTGTCGGGTCAGTATGTTCAGACGCAGAACGAAATTTGGCTAGATACCTGGCCAGGCCAAGCAGCTGGAGTTTCCGCCACTGTTGCTGACTACAGTGTCTACTACTGGTACGATCTGACTATCTACAGTTACATGTACGAAAACAACACCTATCGCGGTAATTGCTTCGCGAGTTCCGGTGGGTACTATGCCGTCAGTTGCGTAATTTTTTCACCTCTGAACCCAGGTAGCGAGTACATGAATCACGCCTACCACGACGTAACAACAACCTATTATGCGCCCGGGCCGGTAAATGTCCCGTACAATTCGCAGTGCTATTATAGCAGTTGTTGGTGGGACTACTACGGCTTTAGTCTCGTTTCTACGTACCCCTACTACTACCCTAGTTTTGCCACGTATTTTGCTCCTGGAACTCAGATTTCAATCCCCTACACCTCCAGTAAGACGTTCGAAACCGAGAGCCGCAAACGCGCACCTGGCAATACCGGAAGAGAATATTACTTGTCATATAAAGCCTTCATTCCTTACGATAACCTCACTTCAGGTAACCCTACCGACCTGTGCTCATACTGGGAGTATGGCGAACAGTATTCCCCTGTCTGGTATTCCGGTGACTACCGTCAATGGACCTACTGGGGAACCTCCAGAAGCTCACAGTTTCAGTGGGTCATCCCCTCGCAGGCGAGAAATGCTGCCGGCTACCGAAACCCTGGAAGTGCAGTCGGCACCTCCAATTCGTATGCCCTCTCAGGCATGGTTTCCAACAGTTCGTCGCCTTCGGGGTTCTGGATTGACTACAATTCGATTCCAGAATGGGATCCTCTCGGCGATTGCAGAATGAGGCACGGACGAACAACAGGAGTGATCAACATTCCTAGCAACTACACATCGCGAAACAGTAGCCAGACCATCACGTCATTCTTTGCGGGCTCGTCACCGAACCCCTTAGCTCCGTTTTCGTTTCTCGGACCTATTCGCTGGACCCTGCAGGTTCAGTTGACCGAGATAGCCAGTACATCGCCCGTATCTCTTCAATATTCCGTGACGGGATCCCATTCGTGCTTCCCTGCGCAGGAGGTATGGGTTGACAGCAACCAACTATATTCGCGCTTTCCAAATAGTCTTTCAGACGCTGCCCCGTGCTTACTGGGAATTTACCCGATGGTTCAGGTATCAACGTCTGGCACGAGATACTATTACTAAGCCGTCATGGTTATTCTTCTAAACGCAATCACCGCATCTCTCCTTCTGTTGACTGTAACATATGGACAAGTCCCTGCGCTGCCCCGCTCTGGACCGGCAATAGTTGAGGCTTTCCGAAAGAGTTCCAATATCTATTCGGATACCAGCCTAAACCTCATTGTCAATCAGTTCATCCGGGAAGCACCGGCCTTTGATGAAGAGCGCCTTTCTGAAGAATTTGATACTTTCTGGAGGGCAGCTCGAACTGAATCCAAGAATGAGCTACTGCAAGCTGCGTTTTTTGGCACGGCGACTTCGCTTTTTGTATTGAATCGACGAGGCCAGGAATTGGGCCGTCGTCATCTAGGCACTCTCCTGGACATGATCGAGACCGTGCCAGCTCGCGCTCAGATCAGCCTAGGTCAGGCAATCTCTCGCATCGACCTGGGCGCGGTACCGGGATCGGCCTTCTGTGAACCTATAACGCGCATAGCGTTCCGGATTGAGCCGTTCGCTGGAGATTTGATGATCGCTCCGCTTATGCATGCGGATCCTGGTTGCAAGCAGCTACTCCGAGCATTGGCCGGCTTACTCGACATGTATGAACAAGGGTCTTTGCCACCTAGCTCTAGTGGCAAGGTGTACTCATATCTAGCTGCTCTGTCGGACGGATCTGCCAACTTGGCAGTTTTGGAGCTGGTTGAGCGGATTGCAGCAACAAGAAATCCCTCGTGGCAGCCGATGGCGATGAAAGTATTCGCGAGCTCACTTTCAAGAGATCGCGCAAATGTGACCAAGATTCTCAATCGATTGGAATCGCGCTGACAAGCTCAGCGGGACAGATCCTGATGGTATACTTCCAATGAAATGCTATCAACTCCGGCGGCCACCGCCCTTCGCGCAGTGGTACTGATAGCAGGATCGCTCCTTGCCTTTGCGTGGCTCACTTTCCCTTTAATAGTGTACCCTTACAATTGGTTTGTCAGGCCATTGTATTATACGTTTCGACATTCTTCCGTCCGACGCGAGTTCCCTGTATTCTGCAGGCCTCTGCCGCCGGGATTGATTGAAGGTCAATTTGTCAAGACACCACGCCTGCTCAGTTTTGAGGCCAACCCGAATGTTGGAGTCGTGGTGGTAGGCCCTGAGCAGGTGACGCTCGAGTGTGGGAAGACTACGGTAGTTCTCTCGGTATGGGGCGACCGCTACAAAGGGGCGACTGGTTTTGAGATTGAGAGTATTGGAGGCGTGTCGTATGGCCGATCAGGTATTTCGGAACTGAGAATAGAGTGCTTCGGCGCTTGCCGGGATCCTGGGCAAAATCCACTTGATCATGCGGTGTGTGGAGGCCCTTGTTCCGAGAGCGCAGCGCTGAAATAGATAGGCCCGGCAGGAGTGAGCGAGGCGCCCAGATGGAAGCGGTGAAACTTCATCAACGAATTTTTCTAGCGCATGTGCTGGGAGTTCCGGGCCAGATCAGCGCGACCGATATTCGCCGTGCGCACTCGAAATTCGCCATCGAACAGAAGCATTTCTATGCGGTCTCGGACCACATGGTGGATGCCTTCTACTCCCTCGGCGTCGACGAAGATATCATCGCCGAAGTGATCTCACTGCTGGCGCCGCTGAGCCGTGAAATCGTCAATGCGCCCTTGGGGTAAAGTTGAGACGGCTTCACTCATCGCGCGTCGAATACGGCTCACCGGGATCGAGCAGAATCACTTCGCGATGAGGCTCCACCATCGATTCGCCGTGTTGCGCGGTCCAACGGCTCCCAGGTAGACAGCCTTCGATGGTGTGCCCATCCTCCAGTACGTCGCCGTTCTGGAAAATGTAGGCAGCGGCGGCGAACAGCGTCTTCGCCACGGCGCCAGGTTCCAGCCAACGATAGTCAATCTGCAAATCGGGCAGGCCAAACGCATGCAGGCCCAGGGTGTCCATGAGGAGGCGGCCCTCGGTGACTCCCGGCGCATCCACGCGATAGAGGCGGACGTTGACGGCGCCGGCTTGTAACGCCGGCACGCCGCGGGCTTCCACTTCGCCCAGAAACAGACCGGGCGAGATCAACTGTTGCGAGTCCACGCAATGCATCGCTTCGCCATGCACGGCCTCCAGCACCACGTTGAGTGCGTCCTGCAGGTAATGAAGCCGCTCGATTGGTTTGGCGGGGCTGGCCACCGTCTCCTGCACGGTGATGACGAAGCGGCAGGTCTGCAGCGTCTCGCGGCCTTCCGGAAACTGCCAGGATTGACTGAGTGAATCTTCAAGAGCAGTCCAATGGGGCGCGCGTTCAACCACGAGGACCGACACCGGCGCGGGCACCCGGGCGGCCAGATCGGCGCGCACGGTTTCCGGATCGGCGCCTCCCAGCTCACGACAATAGATTTCAACCGATAGTGGCCGCATCTTGGGCGTAATACTCCTTGATCTTGCGCGCGGCGACCGGCCCGATGGACTTGGCCAGCGCCTCTTCGGCAGCCTCCTTGACATCAGTCACCGAACCAAACTCGCGCAGCAACTTCTTCATCGTCTCCGGACCAATTCCCTTGATCAGCGTCAGTTCATTGCGCAGGCGCGACGTATCGCGGCGGTGCCTGTGGAACGTGACGGCGAACCGGTGGGCTTCGTCGCGAATCTGCTGCACCAGATGCAACACGGGGGAGAAGCGATCGAGCACGATCGGATCGCCTTCCTGCCCCAACACATAAATGGTCTCTTCGCGCTTGGCCAGCGAGGCTAGCGGCTGGTTGATGATGCCGATCGCCTCCAGGGCGTCGGCGGCGGCGTGCAACTGGCCGAGTCCTCCGTCGATCAGCACCAGGCCCGGCATGGGCTGGTTCTCTTCTTTGAGCCTCGAGTAGCGGCGCGTCACCACCTCGCTCATAGAGGCGAAATCGTCATTACCCACGACGGTGCGAATGATGAACTTGCGATAGTCCGCCTTCTTCATTCGCCCTTTTTCCCACACCACCATGCTCGCCACTTTGTCGGTGCCCGAGATGTGCGAGATGTCGAAGCACTCGATGCGATCCGGCGCGGTCTCCAGGCCGAGCGCCTCCTTTACCGCCTCCTTGATAGCCTCCGAAGACGGGGCCAGCACGCGGAAACGCTGCTCAAACGAGTGCTTGGCGTTGGTCTCCACCAGCGCGAGCATCGCCTTTTTCTCGCCACGTTGAGGAGTGTGGATGCGGACCTTCCGGCCGCCGCGCTGCTCGGTGAGCAACTCTTCAAACAACGCGTGATCCTCTACGTCGGCCGGGATGTGGATATGGTCCGGCACCAGGCGGGCGCCGAAGTAGAGCTGCGTCAGGAGCGCGGAGGTGAACTCGGCCAGATCGAAGCCATGCTGGTCTTCCCAGAAGAATTCGCGGCGGTCCACGATACGGCCATTGCGCAAGTGGAACAGGTTGACGGCGACGAGTGGAGGCTCGGCGTAGACGGCCATGATGTCGGTGTTGTCGCCGGATGCCGACGCCATTTTCTGGCGCTCGTCCATCTCTTCCACCGTGGCCAGTAGATCGCGCAGCGCGGCGGCGCGCTCGAACTCGAGATTCTCGGAGGCCAGTTCCATGCGCGCCTTGAGGTCTCGCGTGAGGTCTCGCGACTTGCCGTCGAGGAAGAGCTTCACGTCGGCCGCGGCGCGCGCGTAGGTCTCGTCCGTCGTCAAGCCTTCGACGCAAGGGCCGTGGCAGCGATGGATGTGATACTCCAGGCAAGGCTGCAGGTGGCGTCGCGTCAGATCCACGCGGCACGACGGTACTTTGAAGTTGCGATGGATGAAGTCCAGCAGCCGGTGCGCCAGGTTGCCGGGGAAGTAGGGGCCGAAATAGGTCTGCCCTTTGACCAGCCGGCGCGTGACGTAGACGCGCGGATATTTTTCGTTGGTGATGTGGATGTAGGGGTAGGTCTTGTCGTCGCGCAGCAGAATGTTGAAGCGCGGCTTGTATTGCTTGATGAGATTGTTCTCCAGCGCCAGCGCTTCTTTTTCGTTGTCGACGAGGATGTAGTCAAGGTCGGCTGCCGCGGCGATGAGCTTGCCTAGCCGCGGGTCGGCCAGCTTTTCTTCGCTGAAGTAGCTGCGGACGCGCGCGCGCAGGATCTTGGCCTTGCCCACGTAGAGCACCACTCCGGCGGCGTCCTTGTACAGGTAGACGCCGGGCTGCATTGGAAGCTGGGCGGCTTTTTCTCGGAGGTCCATCTGGGGTTGGGGCGGCGCCGCGAGGCGATTGCTACACTTTGATTGTGACACGCGTAGTATTGGCGCTCGCCCTGTCGCTGGCTGCTTTGGCGCAGAAGCCCACTCCTGTCGACCCTCCTGAAGAAGACGCTTCCCTCAGCAAGGACAAGGAATACGCGATCAATCCCGTGCAGGCCGAGAAGGAGTTCAAGATCGGACTCTACTACGCCAAGAAGGGAAGCTTTCGGGCGGCCGCGGCGCGATTTGAGGAAGCGTCCAAGTGGAATCCCGCGTTTCCCGATGCCTTCTTTAAGCGGGCGGAGATGCTGGAGAAGCTAGGCGACAAGGCCAAGGCGCGCGAGGCTTGGGCGCAGTTTCTGGAGGCGGCGCCGGATGATAAGCGGGTGCCGGAGGTCCAGAAGAAGCTGAAGGCTTCGCCACCGCCGGCTGCTGCTGCTGCAAAATAGCCGCAGCGAGTTAGTGCTGCCATGGACGAGTTGCCGCGGTCGTTAAAAGTCGGAATCTGGGCGGCTTGGACTTTCGCGGGCTTGGAACTGGTTGCCATTCTGTGGAACCCATGGCACCTGTTGGGCGGCATACCTTGGGCGGTGTCCGCCCGGGGATTGAGCAAACTCAAGGCCTGGAGTGGGTATGGCCCGGCGTTGATGCAAGGTGCTCTCGCCGGGTTTCTCTGCTATCTTTTTGCGGCCGATCCGGCGGCGGTTTCCCAACTTAAATGGACGGCGGCATTGGGGCTGGGACTTACGGTGCTGACAGGGTTTCTCCTGTTTCGAGCCGGAAGGGCCGCCGAGACTGTGAGCGGCCGGCGTTCTGGCAGCCCATGGGGTTGGATTGCACTGTCGTCCGCAATACCGGTATTTCTGATCGCCTTCAAGCCGATGGTTGTTCCCTCCGGGGCTATGGAGAAGACGCTGCTCATCGGCGATCGCATCCTCGTCAGGAATGCGCCGGGAGGGGGCCCCGCGCGGCGAGACCTCGTGGTCTTTCGATATCCGATTGGACCCGAGTCAGATCTTTATCAAGCGGGTGGTGGGCCTGCCAGGGGACAATATTCGGATCAAAGACAAGAAACTCTTCGTGAATGGCGCGGCTCAAGAAGAGCCCTACGCGTTTCACGCTACTGACTACACGGACGCATACCGCGACAACTTCCCCAGTGAACCGAACGTCCGCTTGTACCCTCATGCCGACGACATGTTGCGTGACAGCGTGGGCGCCGGGCAGGTAATGATTCCTCGGGGCAAGTACTTCGTGATGGGCGACAACCGCGACAATTCGCTCGACAGCCGCTACTGGGGCTTCCTTGACGCGGCCGATATCATCGGAAGGCCTTGGATTGTCTATTACTCCGCGGACGTCTCCTCGAATCAAGATGCCGATGGCGGCTGGGGTGTTACGATCAATCGCCTTCGCTGGGATCGGTTTTTCAAGCGGCTGCGGTAACGTTGAGTCAAGGGCAGGTCGGCATTGTGTCGTAGCCCAGATAGTAGTAACCAGACCAGCGGGGCTCTCCCCGGTATGGCTGCCCGGTCCAAACGGCGAACTTGATTCCCTCGCTGGTGGCGCAGGAAGAGAAGACCTCGCTGTGACCGTCCTTGTCCAGATCGGCCTGAGCCAGTCCATTCACCACTATCGGGTTCGCTGGGGGCGTGACGATGCCGAACCCCATGTCTGTTGAAGCCAGGCCCGCCGCTTCCAGTGTGTAGAATGTCATCCCAGGCTTGGCGTTCACCGCTCCTCGCCCTTCCATCAGCGCCTGACACGCCGCCGGAGAGTTGGTCGGCTCCTGGATTCGTGACTGTTGTACCGCCTGCGGTTCGGCCATAATTACCAGCGCGACCGCAGTTCCGCGCGTGAGGTTCGCGTTCGTGATGGCAAGGCAGTGCCCGTGCAACCATCCGATCCTTTCGGCGAATGAAAATGCCGCGACGGTGGCCGCAGGCAGGCCGGGCTCACTCTTGCGTCCGCACGAAATGGCGGCCGCAATCAAAATCGGAATGGCCGCGCGAAGCCACATCTCCCTATCGCTCCTCAATGCCCATCCAGTGACCAGTGGGGAGCGTCCGTCGCCAATTTCTTGACCCCGTACGATGCGCCGACGGCATGCAGCTTCGTGTTCTTGTTGACATCTGCTATGAACAACACCGATTCCCCGGTTCCATCCTTCTTCTTGACCTTCAGCGTGCCCGTCTAGGCGATATCCATGTCGATCGCTTTGCCCGGAG
Source organism: Acidobacteriota bacterium (assembly GCA_043730365.1). Classification (GTDB taxonomy): domain Bacteria; phylum Acidobacteriota; class Terriglobia; order Bryobacterales; family Bryobacteraceae; genus VFZP01. The sequence continues at coordinate 8,249 of JAYTKJ010000732.1, forward strand.
TGTGGTTACTGAGGAGCGCGGGAGCATTCGTACTGTTGGGCGGGACGGCCAAGCCGAAGCCGCTAATCATCTCCTTTGCGCCTTGCTTGCTCTTCGCCGCGTCGCCATGGTCCCACTCGATGTCAACGCCAGCCATCGCCGTTGCGTCGGAGGCTTTCGCCTTGCCAAGCCCGATCTTCCAGCACCAGTGGAAGAGGTAAGCTCGCCTGGCGCTTCGCCTCGTGGTGCTGACCGAGACTATCGCTCCGGCGTCCCGCAGCGCCTTGATGAACGCCTTGGCGTTAGCCTTGAAAGGCTCAACAAGATCCTCAACTGAGGTGCTGTTTTTGGCGTTTACGTTCGCCCAGGTCACCCAGAATGTACCACTTTTCGTTTTTGCCATGAAGACTCCGATAACTCAGAAGATCTCTCCTAGAAAATCAACTTCAGGCCAAACTGAATATTTCGGGCATCTCGTGAACTGGTGATCGTCCCGAACGTGCCGCTCTGGTTGAGTCCGTTGGCGCCGGCGGAGAAACTCCCGTTGGGGATTCCCAGGTTCGTGTGGTTCAGAAAGTTGAAAGCCTCGGCGCGGAACTGGATATTGAGGCGCTCGGTGATGTGGGTGTTCTTGATCAGCGACAAGTCCCAATTCACGGTGCCCGGGCCGCGCACGTCCGGCAGTACGCGCCCTACGTTACCGTACGTATAGTTGGCGGGATTGACGAACTGCGAGGTGTCAAACCAACGCAGCGCGTTCCGGCCGCCGGAGAGATTCGCGGTGGCGCCCGTGGAATTGGGCCGGTTGGCGAGGAAGTTAGTGGCGCCGGTGATCAGGACCGGGAGGCCCGTCTGCATGATGCCGATCGAGTTGACCTGCCAGCCGCCGATCAGCTTGCCGATCCCACCCTTGTTGCGCCCGAACGGCAGTTCGTAGACGAGGCTGACTACGGCGCGTTTGGAAACGTCAGTGGGGTCCACCGAACGTTCCAGTTTGCGGTTGAACTTGCCATCCTGATAGCCGATCTGGTTCACTTGTTCTACCGCGCCAAAGTTCACGGGATTGGCCAGACTATCGGAGATGATCTTGCCACCGGTAAACGAGACCAGCATTGTCAGACCGCGGCTCATGCGCTTTTCGGCACTAAGCAGCAGTAAGTGCGAATTGTAGGCTCCTAGCCGCGGATTGCGGATTGTGATGCCGGTGTAATAGGGATAGGGCCTCAGCGATTGTAAGCGGGAGATGGTTGCCGCGCCCAGTGCGCCGGGCACGCGGCCCGCGTAGGGATTCGGCACCTGTTGCTGGAGAGCCAGTCCCTGGCTCAGGAATTGATTGTCGAGTTGATTGAGATCGTAACCTCCGGCGGTGAAGCCCGAGCCCACGTTGCCGGAGTAAGTTGCCTCGATGAGCCAGCCGCCGCGCAGTTGCTGCTGAATCGACAAAGAGAATTGCTGCGACCGCGGGATGTTGCCGTCTTTCTCATCTATGGCGACGCCTTGGCCGAGAAACGGCGCCGCGCCCAGTTGCCGGCCGGCGGGCAGCACGGGGGCAAACGGCAGGCCAATCTTGAGATCGAAGGCTGGCAGGTTCGGATTGGACTGAGGGTAGGTTGTGACCGTCTGCGCAAAGCCCGCCGGGTTGCCGTAATTCTCGCGCCACATCTGCGAAGGATAAATGATGCCGAAGCCGCCGCGCAACACGGTGCGGGTGTTGCCAAACACGTCCCAGGCGAAGCCGAAACGTGGGCTGAAGTTCTTATAGTCGTTATTGCGGAACGCGCGGGGTTGCCCGCCCACTCCGGCATAAACGGTGCAGCCCGTCAGGCCTTTGGGCAGCGTGCAGCCGAGGTCGAAATTCGTAGTGCCGTCGCGATTCTCCACCGATTGAGATTGGAGATCATAGCGAAGGCCGAGATTGACGGTGAGCCGCCGCGTCAACTTCCAATCGTCCTGCAGGAAGCCGCTGATGGAGTGAGTGCGCTGCGATTCGCCCAGGTGCGTAGTGGCTGACGCCGAGGAAACCGCGCCCAGCAGGAATGAGGCGTAGGCCGAGCCGGTGCCGCCCGGCGCAGTGGGGTTGCCCGTCAAACCGGCCGCGAAGTTGTACGAGCCCGAGGGAGACGAGCGCTGGAGGTTGTTGCCCTGTAGCGTGCGGAAGTCAAAGCCGGCTTTGAGCGAGTGAGCGCCACGCACCATCGTGACGGTCTCCAGAAATTGCCAGTTGATGCTGCCACGCACGCCAGCCGTGCCGGTGTTGAAGCCGGGCAAGCCGTTACTGATGGCCGGGAAGGTATCGGTTGGCACCACCGAAGGCATCCCCAGTTTCTGCGGCCAGCCGCCGCCGAAGCTGCGCACAATGAACGGGAAGTAGCCGCGTGTCACTCCGACGCGGAATTCATTGATGATCGTGGGCGTGAACGTGTGGGTATCGGAGAGCACCACGTTCCAGTTCTTCAGGTTGTCGTCGCGCTTGGAGATGATCTCGCTTGGATAGATTGAGGTTCCGTTGTCGGTCTTGTGATTGAAGAACGAGTAACGCCCAAACAATGAGTTACGATCGCTGAAGCGGTGGTCGCCCTTGATCGTATACTGCTGCATGTAGCGCGCTTCGTTGGCGAAATTCCCGAAGTTGTTGGCGTTGGTGAAAGCGTTGGTGGGCGAGCGATTCGGCAGCGGATAGAACTCGTTGATCTTGGCGGCCACCGGGTCGATGCGATTCGACGGGATCAGGTTGCCGGGGAACAACGAGCGCACGGCCTGCCCGGCGGCATTGGTGGAGGTGGTGGCCGGGTCGTAAATCGGAATCAGCGCGCCGGTGGTGGTGAACAGATCACTGAAGTTGCCACCATGCTGCAGCGCGGTGGGGAAGGTGCCGATCTGCTGGGTGGCGCGGCGGAAGTAATAGCGCTCCCAGTTGCCGAAGAGGAAGGTTTTGTCGCGGACCACCGGCCCGCCAGCCGAGACGCCAAACTGGTTATACCGGAAAGGCGGCTTGGCCAGGGCGAAGGTATTGCGCGCGTCAAGCTTTTGGTTCCGGAGAAACTCATAGGCCGTTCCATGAAGTTGATTGGTGCCGGACTTGGTCACCATATTGATGACGCCGCCGGCGGTGAAGCCGTACTCGGCCGATAGTGAGCCGGACTGGACCTTGAACTCTTCCACTGCGTCGACACCGGGATTGATCGCCACCTCGCCGATGTAACTCTGGATGTTATTGGCGCCATCGAGCAGTTGGCCGTTCATCGAATTCGGGCCGCCGTTGATGGAGATCGAGGAAAGCTGAATGCCGCGGTCGGCAAAGCCAGAGTTAGTCGGGCCTGCGTTGGATTTCACTGCCGGCGTCAAAAGCGTCAGCGCCAGCGCATTGCGGCCGTTGAGTGGAAGCTCCACGATGCGGCGATTCTCGACCACTTTGCCTACCGACGCGCCGCTGGTGTCCACCAGGGTATTCTCCGCCTTCACCTCGATCGTTTCGGCCACTTGGCCCAGGTCGAGTTTGATGTCGGCCTGCAGGCGCTGATCCACCTGGAGCGTGAGACCGGAAAGCACGGCCTTGCGGAAGCCGGTTTTTTCCACGGTGACCGCATAGCGGCCGACGTTGAGGTTGGGCACCGAGAAAATGCCCTCGGCGTTGGACTCGGTGGAGGCGGTAACGTTGGTGTCGGCATTGGCGACGCGCACCAGCGCGCCTTGTACGGCAGCTCCGGAGGAATCGCTCACGACGCCTTGAATGGTTCCGCGGCCTTGTTGCGCTAGCATGGCGCCGGCTGCGATCAACATGGACAGACAAACACGGCCTGAAAGCTGAAGCATGCCTGCCATGTTGTCACAGTCAGGGGCGGGGCGCAAGCGGAAAAATTTCAGATTTCAGGTGCGCCTGTACCCTACCGGGCTTGAGGAGCGGACTCTTCCACCGGCATGCCTTCCAAGCTCAAGATGCGGGCCCCCTCGAGCTTCACCGTGAACGATCCCTCTTCACTGATCCCGGCCAGCAGGTTCGGCTTGTCTTCCGAGAAGACCGTGTTCTTCGCCTTCTTGCCCAGGATGTCTTTGTAGGCGGCGAAGAACTCGGCCGCCGCTTTGTCGTCGGCCCACTGCGAAACGTATACCAGCGCGACGCGCTTGGAATCCTTCTTCTGCTCCCAAAGTTGATAGTGCGCGCCACGCCACTGCTCGGCCAGTAGTTCCATCGACGGCGCGTATTGCTTGAGCAGAATCTTGTGATCGAACTCCCCAACCGAGCCTTCGGTCAACTTCTTCCATTCCTTGTCCTTGGGGAAGGGCGGGAACTTGGCCGCCAGCGGCACGATCTTTTCGAAATACTTATCCGGGTGCAGGATCTCTTGCGTCGATTGGGGTGCGCGGCGAAACACTTCCCGGAAGCCATCCTTGCCAAGTTTGACCAGCACCTTGTGTTGGAACATCAGGCCCTGCGAGTAAGGGAAAAGCAGCGACTCACGCATATAGAGCGGCACGCTTTGCAGCACCGGAAAGCCACCACTACCGGCCGCCGCCATGCTGGACATCATGTTCACAATCGCGTCGGACTGGAGCAGGGAACTGCCCGTTTTCTTGGCCATGTATTCGCTCATCAGCCACGTGGCCTGGCCCTCCATGACCGCCATGCGCGCCAGGGATCCGTCGTCGCTGGAGCCGCCTTTTTTGATGAATTTCTCAAGCTGAAAGTGCTGGTCGGCTAGCGCGTGAGCCAGTTCGTGCACCAGCGCCAGATCCTGCATCATGCCGGTGGACCCGCCCTCGAGCAGCACCATCTGCTTCTTGCGGTAGTCATAGAAGGCGGCGGCTTGTTCGGCCATCAGGTCAACCGTGGTCTTGCGGAGATCGAACTCAGGCGGAGCAAAGCCGAGCTTCTTCAGAGCCAGTTCTTCCAGCCGGATCTCTTCCGGCTTCACCACCTCATTGATGCGCTCATCAAAGTAGGCCTTGAGCTTATCGCGCGGCATGGTGATCTGCGCCACCGGCTTAAGCATGGCCAAGCCGGTGATTTCGGCGAGGCCCTTGAGAATAACCTCATTTTCTTGCGCCGGTGCGGCCGCGGCCGCCATCAGCAAAGCAGTCAACTTCCAGTGAAAAGGAATGTTCATGAATGGTCCATTTCGCCCGCGCGCAGAAGGCGGCTCCAAACAACAGCAGCCCCTAAGCTCAGCATAGCGCCTGCTAGTACTGTCGGCCGAATTCCCAAAAAGCTTCCGCCCAGGCCGGCGGCGAAATTGCCAAGCGGTAGCATGCCGACGACGGTCATCGAGTAAAGCGACATGATGCGGCCACGGAACGCATCGTCAATCGAGGCTTGGATGAGGCTGTTGACCGACGCCAGGAGCCGGAAGATGGCGTAGCCGGCGAGTAACTGGGCGGCCAGCGATAGGTAGAACCACGGCGACAGGGCATAAATCGTCAGTGCCAGCGCGCCGAGCCCGGCACTGGCGAGCACGATGCGGGGTAACAGATCCGGCCGGGCCTGCCGCGCCAACACCAGCGTGCCGGCCACGGCGCCGAGGCCGAGGGCGCCGGTCAGCAGCCCCAAGCCTTGTGAGCCGCGGTGGAAGACCTGGTCGGCAAAAACCGGGCCGAGCACCGACGCCGGCGTCATGGCGATGTTGGCCAGCGCGGTGACAATCAGCAGCGCACGGACGCGCCGGTGGCGCCAGGCGTAGCGGAAGCCTTCGGCCAGATGCCTGAGCGGAGACTCGGAATGCGCGGCGCGCTCAGGCTCGGCATGGCGCATGGCCAGGAGCGAACCGATCACGGCCAGATAGCTCACCGCGTTCACCGCAAAGCACACCCCTTCTCCGAACAGCGCCACCAGCAGGCCTCCGATCGACGGGCCGACGACGCGAGCGGCGTTGAAGCTCATCGAATTGAGCGCGATGGCGTTGGCGAGATCCTCTTTGCCAACCATGTGAATGTAAAGCGACTGTCGCCCGGGGATGTCAAAGGCGTTGGCCACGCCGAGCAGGAGCGCCAACGCGAGGATATGCGCGACGGAGATGCGGCCCGAAAGCGTCAGCCACGCCAGCAGCGAGGCCTGAACGAGGAACACACTCTGTGCGGCAATGACGACTCCGCGCCGCGATGTGCGGTCACAAACCAGGCCGGCCAAGGGGCCCAGGAGCAGCACCGGGAGGTGGGTGACGAAGCCCACGGTGCCCATCAGAATAGTGGAGCCGGTGAGACGGTAGACCAGCCAGGCGAGCGCGAGGCTTTGCATCCACGTACCGACGAGCGAGACGACTTGACCGGCGATGAACAGCCGGAAATCACGATGGCGCAGCGCGCGGAACGTGCGGCGCCACGAAGGAGCAGGGTGCAAGCTACAGGATAGCGAGTGCCACGCCTATACTGAGACGGTGAGCCGATCCATTCGCCCTTCGCCTTTCGCCATAGGCGCGCTGATGTTCATCGCTGTGGGGAGCGCTCAGGCCACTTCGCCCTGCTCGCGCCCCCCTCGGCCTTGCGCACCGAAGACGGGGGCAAAGGCGATCCGCCGTGCGGGGATGGCGTTGAATCGAAGGTGGTGACTGAGGTCCTCGGAGGCCACCCGCTTCCCCTCCAATTGCAGGAGTTTGTTTTCCACCCCGGGCACTACCGTATTGCCCTCTCGGTGAACTCCCGCTCGGAGCTGCCGCCGGACCCGGCCGTGACGCAGGCCAACGGCTCATCGACCGCCGCGGCGGTGCAGAACCCACCCAGAATCCCGGTCTTGGCCGACGGGTTATTCGCTCACAGCGCGCCGCCGAACGGCGACTGGCGAACGGAAGTCGTGCTGCCGAATCTCAACTGCGAGAAATGCACGCTGCAAATCATCGAGTTCATGGCCGAGCATAGCGCTCCCTTTTTATGTCATCACTGCGCGGATCTTAAGATCAAGGCTGACCCCAGTCTTCCGCCGGCCGACCCTGCGTGGCCGCGGGCGAGCGTAACTCCGGCTGTCCAGACGAGCGCCGCCCTCTCTCATCTTGCCGACGGAGGAGGGTGGCGGACCGCGATTACGCTGGTGAACCTGGACTCAGCACCGGCGCTGTTCACACTGAGGTTCTGGGGAGACAACGGGACGCCGCTGGAACTTCCGTTGGCGGGGTTGGGCAAACTCGCAATCGTCAACGGAGCGATCAGGGCCGGAGGGGCGCAGACTATTCAGACCGATGGATCGGCCCCCGTCACATCGACTGGTTGGGCGGAACTCTCCAGTCCCCATCTTATCGATGGAACGGCGATTTTTCGTTTTGAGAGCAGCGGGCAGGAAGCTGCGGCGCCATTGCTATCGGGTGGCGGCCGGAGATTGTTCTTGCCGTTCGAAAGTGGGCCTGGGTTGGGCCTTGGAATTGCCATTGCAAATACGAGCGCTAGGGAGGATACGGCGATTTCGATGAGGCTGCGGAACGAGCAAGGCGAAGTCATCGGCAATCCGGCTCCGATAACCCTGGCGCGGAGGCAACACCGTTCGTTCGTGCTGGAGGCGCCGTCCAATCTCGTGCTGCCGCCACGCGGCGTGGTGGAACTGGAATCGGCGAATGCGGACATTTTCGCCTTAGGCATTCGGACCAACAACGGAGCCTTCACTTCTATCCGCGCACTCGGCAAGTAAGATTGCCGCCTACGCCGGCACCCCGAAGGCGCCGATTTGAACCAGGACATTCAGGAAATCGGTGGCCGACCAGCGCTCGCAACACTTGCCGTTTTCAAACCGCAGGATCGTGATCCCGTGGGTTCGGATCGGCTTGCCGCCGAGAAAGTCGCCCTGGTGGGTGCCGGCAACTTAAAAGCGCACGATGGCGGTCACCGGACTCGATCGCCTCCTTGCAGCTCCACACGCGCATCGGGAAACGAGAACCAGAACGACTCATAGAACTGCCGGATGCCTTCACGGCCCGGCCCCACGCCTGCGTAGGCTTGCAGGGTTGCGCCCTCGGCGTAGATATCCAGGTATTGGGAACGCGGGCCGGGTCGCCGAAAGCTGCGAGCGCATTTTGAAGAATTTGTAGGTTGGTCATAGGGTGTCATACGGGCCAGCCCGCAGTTTGGATCCAATAAAAAAGGGCGCCCCCGGTAAGGGACGCCCTCGCTCAGATTGGGCTTGTTTTCGCCCTGCCGTCTCGTTCGTTGGTTTACTTACTGCACCGCCGCCGCACCCTCGAAGTAGCCTTCGGCGAGTTCAGGCTTGGCTGCCAGTGCTTGGCTCCAGTAGAGCCGGGCCTCTTCGGCATGGCCCTGCGTCTTGAGAGCGTGGCCCAGGTTGAGCAACGCTTCGGGGAAGTCCGGACGTTCGCTGAGCGCTTCGCGGTAAAGGCGAATCGCGTCGTCCAGTTGACCGCCCTTCTGCAGAATCAGCCCGGTGTTGTAGAACAACTCCGGGCTCCGTTCGCCGCGATCAATCAGTTTGGCCTGGCAATCGAGGGCGGCCTCGAAGTCTTCCCGCTCAATGGCGAGAGCGGCCAGACCGCGTAGCGCGTCAACCGATTCAGGATCGGCTTCGAGCGCACCGGTGAAAGTGATGCCGGCCGAATCCCGATCCCCCATCTTCCAGTAAGCGAGGCCAAGGTTGACCTGCGCTTCGGGCCAAGCGGTGCGCTTGCGGAGGCAGTTTTCAAAAGCCTCGATGGAGCCCCGGAAGTCAGAGCGTTGGAGGCGCAGATAGCCCAGACGGAACCAGGCGTCTTCCCAATCCGGGTTGCCCTGGAGCACTTTTTCGTAGAGCTTCTCGGCCTCGTAGGTGGCGTCGCCCTGTTCCTGGAGGAGCGCCAGATTGTAGAGCACGGCCGGGATATCGGCCTGAATCTTGAGCGCTTTTTCGTAGGCGTCCTTGGCGCTCTTCTGGTCGCCAAGCTCGTGCTGGACCACGCCCAGATTGACCCAGGCGTTTTTGGCGTCGGCGCGATAGCGCAAGGCTTCCTGGTAGGCCTTGGCGGCTTGCTCCAGGCGGGCGGTGCGCTGATAGGCGACGCCCAGATTGAACCAGCGCTCGAAACTATCGGGCGTGAATTCAACCAGCTTGGCGCAGAACTTGGCGGCGGCTTCGTAGTCACCCGACGCAAAAGCGCAGGTAGCCAGCCCTTCGACGGCGGCCTGTGAGTAAGGACGCAATTGAAGGAGCCGCTCGGAGTTCTCGCGGATGGTCTCGTAGTCTTTCCGGGCAATGCCGATGCTGATCAGGTTGACCAGGGCATCTTCGGAGTTGGGGTTGCGGTCCAGCGTGCGCTTGTAGACCGCGGCCGCCTCGTCCAGCTTGCCGGTCAGTTGCAGAGCGACGGCTTTGCCGAACAACGCGGTCTCGTTGTCGGAGTCGGTGGTGAGCACCTTCTCAAAGCTGTCGAGCGCGGTCTGAGCCCGGTCCATATGCAGGAGGCACACGCCCATGCCGACCAGCGCGTCGGTCCGTTTGGTGTCCGACTCCCAAGCCCGCTGGAAGCCTTCGGCAGCTTGCTGCCACTTGCCGAGTTTCTCCAGACAGACGGCCAGGTTGAAGGTGGCCGCGATGTGGCGCGGGTCAATCTCGAGCAGCTTGGAATAGCTGTGCGAGGCCTCCTCGAACTGTTCGAGTTCAAACTGGATGTGTCCGCGAGCGGAGTGGATTTCGGCGGTCGACTCTCCATGTTCGATCGCCAGATCCAACTCGCGCAGCGCCTCCTTGAGTTTGCCCTCCAGGTGCAGCGCGACGGCCTTGCCGAGAGCGCTTTGGGCACTCACAGTCGAGCCGCTCGCCGGTTGACTATTATATGGCGCCTTACCTTCGGCGGCCTTACGTTTCGGGTTCATTGGTTCGCTCCTCTCTCTCTCCCCGGCAGACCGCTCGGCGCCAGCAAAGCGCAGAGCCTGCCCAAAGTATCGTATTGATGCCAAACGCCTACCCAACGGACTCGGGCGAGTTCGCCCTTGCCGCTGAATAGTCCGATGCTGCCGCGTTTAAGGCGGGCATCGGTCCAGGAATCCACTACTTTGCCTTGCACGGTGACAGCGTAATAGTCGCCCCGCACTTCCGTTTGAACACGGTAAACCGTGTCCACGCGAACGTCGATCGGCAACACCTGCTGCGACGCCGCTCCGGCCACTCCATTGACCACCGGATAACGAATCAGCGCCACTTCCGGCACCGGCCCGTCCCCGATGATGGTCAGCTTCAACGCATAGTAATTGCGTAGATCCGACGCTCTCACCACCCAACCCATACTGCGGCGCTCAATCTGGCCGAGAAACTCCATGCGGTAATCGGTCAATTCGCGCGCCGGCGCCAGCAAAGCCAGTCCGCCGGTCCGCACAAACCCGGAGGCGTCGTAGGACCAGGAACGTGCCCAGTCTCCGGAGCCTTCCCATTCGGCCAAGCCATTTCGAAAATCGTCGGTATAAGCGACGGCTGCCCGTTCGCTGAGGCCCTTCTGGAAGTTGTCCCAGACCCCGGTCAGGCTGGAGCCATCGCCACCCGCGGCTGCGGGCTGCACGCGGACCGGCCTCGCAACTTTGGCCGGAACGGCGCGCGGCGGCGGCGCCTGCACTCTCACTCGTCTCGGCGGCGGTGGAGCTGTGGCAACGGCTGTTTCCGGTCCACCGGGCTTGTTGGCAATGGTCCAACCGGTATCGCCTGGAGCCGCCAGTTGATTGTTCGGGAAGAGCGCAAAAGCTCCTAGTGCCAGAGCCACCAGGCCGGCCCCCCACCGGATGCTCTTAGGAGCTTGATCAATCGCGCCGCTGAACTTGCCGATGGCTATGCGCCAGAGGGCGCTCCCGTAAACGGATGCCGAAGCCCACTTGTTACGCTGCCAGTCAGCCTGAGTCTTCAGGGTTGACTTCTTGAGCTGATGCCCTGGCTTGGGCGCGATATGCTCCAGGCGGGATATCGGCGTGGGGCTGCCGCCCTTGGGCTTGTTCTTGTCAAGCGATACCGGCACCATCCGGGCCGAGATGCTGAGCCGGTTCGAGCCGGCGGGCGAGTGGGCGGTGGCCATCCGTACCGAGTCCAAACTTGGAATCTGGAACGAGGCCATCGGTTCGGTTTCGGATGAGGCGATGGGGCCGCGGGCCTCACGGAATGGATTGCTCAGGGTCAGTTGCGCCATCGAGCGCGGCAACAGTTCCCAATCCGCCTCAGGAACAGCATGGTATTCCGGATTGACGGGAACCCAACGGTAGCTGATCACCGGCCGGCACGGCGGTTTGGAGGCCACCTGGGCGCCCGGCTGACGGGGTTTGATTTGGAAAACCAGGGGAAGGCGCCCGCCCATCGGCGGATCAAAATCATTGCCACGCACAAAGGGCCCCCGCGGTATGCCTAAGGACAAGACCGAGGCAGCCAAAGCCTCCAGCGCCGCGCCCATAGCCAGGGCTGGACCGCTGGACTCACGCAGGGGAAGCGGCACCATCGCCGCCAGCGACATACCCGGCGTCAATTGCACCGAAGCACAACCCGTCAATCGCGCAGGGATCTTAGGGGTCAACGGTTCCGGTGAAACGTCGAGGCGCGCCGCATTGCCCTGGACCAGGCGGTCAAACTGCAGCGCTACCTTGGCGCCGGTGGGCATCGCCAGCAAACCCAATGTCAGATAGGCTGCCCCCTCCGGCGGACGCACCGACGGCCGCACGCGGATCGGCGGACCTGAGTTGCCTGCCGCCGGTTTCACCAACCGGGCAAGTTGTGGACTCCGCAGCCGCGGGGTGCGCAAACGCACCAACCCCGGCTCATGGCGGGCCGCCACGCGGTCAAGCCCTTCCACGGTCCAGTCAATCTCAGGAAGCTGGCCGCGAAGTCCAAGCGGAGCGCGCGGGAGGCCGGCGGGCTGAGGCGGACTCGCGGGCGCCAAAGGAAGATCTTCGACCGATGAGATGGCCAGGCCGCCGCGTTGGGCCTGCGGCAATTGGGACGCTCCGAGCCCGGCTTCGGCCGACTGTGCCAATGCCGGCCGGGGAACAAGCTCAGGTGCAGGCTCAATTGCGGGTTCAGGCTCAGGTTCAAAGTGGACCGGTTCTGGCGCCGGCGCCGGCGTCAAATCGAGCACCAACGCCTGCTCGCACACAAAGCCGTTCATCGACAGGCTCAGAATCTCGGACAGAGTCGAAACCAACGCCGGAGCTACCGGCGCCTCACAGTATGGCAGCGCCGCAAAAAGACCAGGGCGGCTCCACTCATGCGAGCCCGAAATCTCAAGCATGTGGCCGTAAATGAGGCGGCGTTGGCGAGTCCGCTCCAGACGTGGCGCAGCCAGAACCGGCATCAACTCCCCGGCCTCGGGTTCAACCGTGTGCCGGCGCCGCGGAGCCCAGTCCCGCTGGAACGGCATCTGCGAGACGAAACCGCCCGGGCTTTTGGAGACGGGCGGCATGGGTGTCGTGGACACTGCTGCCGGCGGAGCCACCACCGGGACCGCGGCGGCGGCCGTGGGCGGCGCAGCCGAAGGAGTGGGGCGGGGCTCGGCAACCGGCGCCGCAGGGGCCGTGTTCAGCGCCCGGCGGTCCGTTCCCCTCGGCAAGGCCCGCTCAGAATCAGGGTGCCGGATCAGTTCAGGAAGTTGTTTGTGTTTGGGCGACGAAGTTTCCATCAGCCGCGAGACAGCCATTTGCTGCTGCTGAAGGGCATAGAACTCCCTATGCTCATCGGAGCAAAACTCCGAGTCCTTTAGCTTACGTAACAGCGAGATACGATTGCCACAATGGAGGCAACGCATGAGTGTCTGGGCCGGGTTCCTTCATTGCCATGTTAAGGAATCGGGCGACACTTTCCTAGGCGGCGAAAGCCTTATTGCGCTCCCTTACGGAGGCGATTACCTAGGGTAGCTCTAAGGTGAATCCGCAGTTTGTTTGGGCAGATAGGGGCTTCCATTCGCACCCTTGCTCTCATGGAAGGCGCGAACCGCAGGAAGCTCTCTACGCCTGAACTGAACGCGCTAGAACACGCTACTTGGCCTGCTTATCCCAGTCTTGGCGTGACAAGCCGTTGCGGTCCCACATCACACGCCCGTCTTTCAGCGTCAGTTCGGCCGCGAAACGCTTGTTGCCTCGGAGACGCGCGCCGGAGACGTCGATGAATCCAAACTGGCCGGTCTCGAGGCGCAGCACCGAGACGTCGGCAGTGGCGCCCACGCTCAAGTGCCCCAGGTCTTCGCGTTTGATTTGACGCGCCGGATGCCACGTGCTGGCCGCCACGATCTGATCCACCGTCATGCCGATATTGACAAACTTCGACATCACGTTGAGCATGTCCTTCATCCCCGCGTTCATGCTTCCGATATGCAGGTCCGTCGAGATCGAATCGGGCAGGAAACCCTGTTGCAGCGCTGGCACGGCCAGACGGAACACGAAGCTCCCGCCGCCATGGCCCACATCGAATATCACCCCCCGTTTGCGGGCCTCAAACAAGTAGTCCCGCACCTTGCCGCTCGCATCCAGCATCGGCACCGTAGGCAAATACGTGTGCGTGTACATGTCGCCTGGCCGCAGCCGCTTGGTGACCAGTTCTTCAAAGGGGCGTCCCGAGGTGAAGTCGCCGAAGTCCACCATCAGCGGCACGCCGGCGCGCTCGGCCGCCGCCAGCGCTCGCTCCACCGCCGTCCAGTTGGGGGCCCGGTAGTGGGCCGTCTTGATGCCGACGATATGCTCACGATATTGCTTGACGCGGTCCGCCGTTGCTTCCGGATCCATGTCCTTGGTGTTCTGCTCGGTGGTGCCATTGCCGCCCATGCCGGTTCCTACAATGTTGAGCATCGACAGCACGCGCGTCTGGGAGCGATCGATGGTGCGGCGTTTGAAATCGGGGAAGCTTTTCCAGCCGGAGGAGCCGGCGTCCACCATCGTCGTCACCCCATTCCGAAAGCTATGGTCGTCCGGCGAGACGCTGCTGACGCCCATATACTCCGGCCCGTCGCCGGAGAAGACGTGAACGTGGATGTCAACGAGGCCGGGCGTCACATAGAGGCCCGAAACGTCCACAACCTGCTTGCCCTCTGACGCTGGGATGTTGGGTGCCACGGCCGCAATCTTGCCGCCCGATATCGCTACATCGCGCCGCGCGCTGATCGCGTTCTTGGCGTCTATCAGCGTCCCGCCCTGTAGCACCAGATCATAGGGCTGGCTCCACGCACAAACCGAACCGAGGAGGGCCGAGAAGAGAAGAGCGGTAATTCTGTTACGCATAGGATCGCTCAGCCATTATATGGCCAAAACAGAGACCGGGAGGGAGAGGGAGTTGTACCCGCCGCGGACAGGAGGAGTGAAATGGCGAATGTCCGCGGCGGGCGACTCGTCGATTGTCAACGAGAGCTTGCTGTTCCAGACCGAGGCTGCCTATCCATGGCTGATCCATGGTGCCCTCTGGTACTAGTACATAACTAAATAAATACCACAAACTACGTGTCTTGAAAAGGGGGAGAAATACCCCCCGAATCGTCTCTGATACGCTAAATGCCTAGATTACCTTGAGTTAGCTCTGTGAAGAAATTTACACTCAGGAGTAAGAGATCAGAAACAAACAGCCGTTGTCACTCCACAGCTCGGCGTGCGTACTCCCAGCGGGCATGAAGACGAAATCCCCAGCCTCGACCGTCACCTGCCCGTCGGTCAAGCGGCCCTCTAGAACCAGGCATTGCTCTTCCGAATCATGATGATGCATGGGGACGCGGGCTCCAGGAGCCAGTTTCACTAACATGGTTTTGGTCTTGTGGAGAAGGCGGATCTCCACCCCCGGAGCCGGGCCGGGGAACCAACCTGACTCGTCCTGCCTCACTACCTGCATGACCGACGATTGTTCGATTCGAGCCATCAACCGGTCCCGCAAGCCCGGCGGCGGCTGGTGGGCTGGGGCTGCCGATCCGAGAGCCGCAGCGGTGTCGTTGAAGGCGTTGAACTCGGCCAAATACACCTCGGACCCGGCCCGGAGCGGCGCCTCAAAACGGGCGGAAGCTTCCCGGTCCAATTGTCCCAACACATACAACGCTGCGTCAGCTGCGATTTCTTCTCGTGATTCCACTGGTTTGATCTGTATCCTGCCCCAGGATCTGCCGATATCCTCAGAGTAGCACTCTGTTGTGCGCTTTCAAATAGGCCTTAAGTATTTGATGAACTGGTAGATAGAATGCGGTACTGCGCCAATTGCCGGACCCCGATGTATGACCCTACGTGCGCCAAGTGCGGCACGGGGGCCGACGAGCGCATCCCGGAAAGCCCCAAATACGGCTTCGGCTTTGAAGGCGCCGCCTTCAAAGATCATCAGGTGGCGGCCATCTGCTATGCCGGCTGGTTTCTAACCGGAATCGCGCTTTTGTTCATTCAGCCTTACTGCCGCAGCAAGTTGGTTCGCTTTCACGCTCAGCAAGCCATCCTCTTGACGGCCGCCTGGCTGGTCTTGATGTTGACTGTCAGCGTCTGGGTGCCACTCGGCATGCGCATGCAGTCTTTCTCCACCATGTGGATGTTCGGGCTGGTGGTGCACTTCACCCTGGCGCTCCTCACCATCCTGAGATTTGACCCGGCCATTCCCCTCTTGTCTTCGATGGCTCGCAAAAACCTGTAGCCGAACGCGCCCCTCCGGCGTCTGTAAGAATTGAACTTGCGGCTGCCAATCCATCTTCTGCTCGTGCCCGCTCTGATGTCGGCTCAACCGGCGTCCACTTCGATATCCGCGCCCCGAGTCGGCGTCATTGATTTCTACGGCCGCAGCAAGGTGAGCGAGGAACTACTGCGGAAGGCCCTCGGTTTTGCGGAAGGCGAGGCAATGCCGCGCTCCAAAGGCGACGTGGAAGAAGCGCTGGAGTCGGTCAAGGGCGTCGTCTCGGCGCGCCTGGAAGCCACCTGTTGCGAGGACGGCAAGGCAATCATCTACGTGGGTTTGGAGGAGAAAGGCGCGCCCCATTTCGATTACAACCCGTCGCCGATTGGCGAATCGCGCCTGTCAGACGAAATCCACATGGCCTACGGCGTTTTCCTGGCCGCGGTGCAGCTTGCCATTCGCAGCGGTCCCGTGCAGGAGCATCTCGCCGAAGGCCATTCGCTGATGGCGAACCCTGAAGTCCACGCCCTCCAGCAACGGTTCAAGGAACTGGCGCGTGACAACCTGCAACTGCTTCGCGACGTGCTCCGTGAATCGGGCAGCGAAGAGCATCGGGCCATCGCTGCCTACATCATCGGCTACGCGCCAAAAAAGGCCGACGTCGTGAACGATCTGCAGGCGGCTCTGCGGGACCCGGACGACACCGTCCGCAACAACGCCATGCGCGCGTTGGGCGCCATTTCGGTGCTGGCGGCCAAGGAGCCCGCTCTCGAAATCCACGTTTCTCCCACCTGGTATATCGAAGCGCTGGACTCGTTGATCTGGCAGGACAAATCCACTGCCGCCATTACGCTGGTGACGCTCACCGAGGGGCGTCCGGCCAAGGTGCTGGAGCATCTCAAGGAGCGCGCCGTCCCCACGCTGGCCGCCATGGCGCGCTGGAAGCATCTGCCTCACGCCCTGCCGGCTTTCATTCTGATTGGCCGCATCCACGGAGTGCCCGAAGAGGAGATCCAGAAGGCCTGGGCCGAAGGCCGGCGTGAAGCGTTTCTCCAAGGGCTGATCAAGCCTTTACCAGCCAAGAAGAAGTAATCTCTGACGGGATGGCTCGCCAAGCCTGACTTGCTGGACCTATAATGAGTTTCGATGAACCGGTTTCGGTCGGATCGGAACAGTCAAGCCCACCTTCTCAATCGTTCGTGCCACCACTATTCGTCCGGGAGTGAATGATGAACCCTGCCAACGAGAAGTTGATCCGTGCCATCGCAAACGAAAAGCTAATCGGCGCCATGAATGATCCCTACGCCAGTGAGGTGGCCAGGCGAATTTCGGCAGCTTGGATCGCTGGTCAGCTTCGCGTCGCATTCACTACCATCTACAGAAGAAACCTAGGCTTGAGAGTAGGGGAACTCTGGCTGGTCCTAGCGGTCGTCGCTTTGGAAGACAAGCGATACGGAGGAGGCCGCAGCGATTCAATTCGACTCCACCCGATGATGGAGACCACTCCAGAGTTAGACGTTGATGTGTGCCGGCGGGACACGCTTGTTGTAGCAGTCGCCAGGGATTTTCAAGCTGCCTATGCCACGATGGGGAGGTTCATTCACACGGCGAAAGCTTCCGCGGGCTATTCTTCCTTCGAAAGAAACCTCAAGCTGATCGATCAGCCTGAAGATCTGTGGGTCGTCTTGGCGAAGGTAACGATGATTTTAGTCAACGAATCCTTCGCAGAACTGTTTGCGCTGAAGCCGCTGAAGCCGCTGAAGCCCGTTGGCACGGGCGCGATGGTCAACTGATTTCGGCGTGAGCTACTGTTTGGTTTCGAGCGGCCGCCGGGACTTATCGTAGAACTTATTCTGCAGCCGCAAGCTGGCTTGATCAGCCTTGACAGCGCGGATCGCGTTGGCCAATCCATCCGCCCACGCCTTCATCTGAAATTCACCCAACTCCTTGGTGGCCACGGCCCCATCGCCGGCGTAGTGCTCCGGATATTTGGCGTACCACCATATGCCTGTGTAGAGGCCGGTGGGCAAATCCAGCCGATTGCGATCAGCTCCGGATTGCGAACTCGCGCGGTCCATTTTTACTAGTCCCGGATGCGAGACCAACGTGTTGGCGGTTTCCGATTCACCAGCATGTCCGTCGACTTTTGACTTCTTCGCCGGCCCGCCCACCGGCATCGCGGGCCGTAGATAGGCGTACACGACATAGTCTCGCGGCGCCGCCAATTGCGATTGCGAAAAGAACGGCAGCAGGCTGGTGTTGCCGCCATGCCCGTTCACGATGATGATCTTCTTGCAGCCATTGCGCGCCATCTCCGACGTGGTCTCCTGCAACAGCAGCAATTGCAGATTGGCGCTGTAGGCAATCGTGCCCGGCTCATGCATCGCCTCAAAAATCTGGCCCGCGAAGTACTGTGGAAAGACCACCGCGAACTCGTGTTCGGCGGCCTGCAACGAAGCATAGCGGACGTTGAGGAGGTCTGTGCCCAACGGCAGGTGCGGGCCGTGCTTCTCAAGAATGCCAAACGGCAGCAAGCAAGTTCCCTGCGAGCGTTGAATGGCAGCGGCGAAGTCGGGGGCTGTTAGTTCCTCCCATTTCACGGGGAGCGATTGTGCCTGGATCAGGGCGGAGGTGAGAGTGGCAAAACACAGTAGAGGGCGCATGGGGAACGTCTCTCATGCTAGAGCATTTTCACTTGTATCGCTTCGTCTTTAATCTCGATCGGAGCGACCAGAACCGATTGATCAACTTTCTCACGCAGCAGCACGTAATCCGGACAAAGGGTGACGCGCAAAACTACGTGGCGCGCCTGGGGCTCGTCGGGAACAAGGTTGACCAATGGCTCGCCCGCGCCAAAGCGGCCGAGGCCAAGGGGATCGTTCCTCACGGATGATCCTGGACGGTTCCCTGCAGCAGCTCCGGTGCTTTCTTGCAGGATCACCCGAGCAGAACATCCTGGTGACCTCATTTGCTCAAAGGATGGAGCGGACCACGGCGATTTCTGATGATGAGCGAGAGCAGTTCATTCGTGCGGCGCAACAACAGGTCGCGACTACTGTCTATCCTGCGTGGCGTCGCACGATCGCGCTCTTGGAAAGCCAGCGGAACAGTGCGCCCGTGGAGGTTGGTCTTTGGAGACTGGTTCGGCGAATGCCTGCTTTTCGCGAGGCCACCGGACAAAGTGAGTACCAGCCTCCGCCATTTGGAGAAAACGAGCCGGGCGTCTTCTCTGTTCCGCTGCCTGGGCCGAGTTTCAGCAAATTCGGCATGTCACGGCTCGCGCTTCACGAGGCGGTGCCGGGACACCATTTCCAAGCGCTCTTTCGCCTGCAACAAGAGGGTACCGCGCCGTTTCAGAAGTCCGACGCTTGGGGCAACGTCGCGGGAAGAGTCCTGGGACAGTTCCCCGCGTACGGGGAAGGTTGGGCGACCTACGCGGAAAAGCTGGCCGACGATGTCGGGCTGTACGATGACGACTATAGGCGAGCGGAGTACCTTCGGGCTGACTTGGGGCGCGCGGATCGGTTGGTCGCCGAGACGGGACTGCACGCCAAGCGTTGGACTAACCGGCAAACGATCGACTATTTGGCGGCGCGCGGTATTCCCATCAACAGGATCGAAGTGTTTGCCGCGGATCCCGGACAACAGTGCGCGTACAAAA
>JAYTKJ010000733.1:0-13568 GCA_043730365.1 Acidobacteriota bacterium
GGGTGTTATCGCCCCTCGTGCGGTAGCGCCCTCAAACGTATCGAGGCGCAGACCCGCCTGGCGCGCGTGTTCATCCGGACCGTGACACGACACGCAACGCTTGGAGAGCAGCGGTCTCACCTCGCGCTGGAAGTCAACCGGAGCCGATTCGGCGGCCGCGAGAACGGAGGCGCACAGCGGCCCAAAAAGCCATCGTTTCATATATGCCCAAACCTTATCACAATAGAAGGATGCGTTCGCAACAGTTGGGCCGCACCGGGCTGATGGTGTCCGAGATCGGGCTGGGCACGGTGGAGTTGGGATTAGACTACGGGATCGGCGCGGGCGCGCGGCGGCCGGAAACGGCCGAGGCCGATCGGATTCTACACCGAGCGCTGGACCAGGGGATCAACTTCATCGATACGGCCCGCGCCTATGGTGACGCCGAGGCAATCATCGGTCGCGCCATCGCCGGACGCCGCCGCGAGTTTGTCCTTTGCACAAAGGTGTTACCGGCCGACGACCCTGCCGAATCCGTCGAGCGCAGCCTGCGCGAGTTGCGGACGGACGTGCTCGACATCGTGATGATCCACTGCCGTGCCGATGACCCCGCGCCGCCGGAGGACGTGGCAGCCGGGCTCGAGCGCTGCCGCGAGCAGGGCAAGTTGCGTTGGGCCGGAGCCAGCGTCTACGGCGAAGCCGCCGCCCTGGCCGCCATCGGCGCGGGTTTCAGCTGTCTGCAAATCGCCTGCAGCGTGCTCGACCGGCGCATGGAGCGGCTCGTGCTACCCGAAGCTCGGCGTAAAAACGTGGGCATCGTGGCGCGGTCCGTCTTGTTGAAGGGCGTGCTCACGCCCCGCGCCGCCGAGCTTCCGCTGGAACTTGCCGCGCTCAAGAATGCCGCGATGCGTTTGGGTCCGCTGGCCGAGTTGCCCGAGTTGGCCTATCGCTATCTACTAGGGATGCAACCGCCGCACACGTTGCTGGTGGGCGCCGGGTGCGTGGAAGAGGTGGAAGCCGCGGTGCGCTTCGCTTCGTTGGGGCCTTTGCCGCCGGCGCAGTCCGAGGCCATGCGTCAGGAGGCGATGCTTGAGGATCGCTTGCTCTCTCCCGCGGCGTGGCCGGTTGCCGGTTAGACAAAATCGGCTCGTCGACCGCACCACATCCACAAGTGGGCGAAATTTCTTTTCTCCCACCCGCTCAATCGTTTACGCCAAATCAGCCTGTCGTGTTGTTCAGACTCTCTGTCATCCTTCTGCTCGTGGAAGGCGCTCGCTGTTCAACCCCGGCCATTCAACGGACCATCTTTTGCAATTGCTGCGCGCGAGGCATGAGTTCGCCGTTGGGATAAACCGTATCGATCCACGTCACCGGGCGCGGATGCATCCACCCCTCGAGATTCGGAAGGTCGAAGTAGCGCAAAGCTCCCGTGACGGCGTTCTCCCATTGCTGGCGATGGATGCGTTGGCGAATGATCGCCTCATATGACTTGACGCTACGCTCGAGCGTGATGGCCGCGATACGCGTATCGAACGCGGCGGCGTAGAGCAACGGAATCGCGCCGAGTTCCCGGCCATGGCCGGTGATACGCGACGCGTCGATCTCGGGCCGGGCCGCCAGCACGTCCACCGCCCGCACAACATCTTCGGCGCGCATCGTGACCAGCGGCTTGCCGGTGAGCAGGGCGGTCATCGTAGATTCGTAGTCGCCGAAATAGCGGGGCCAGTCCGATCCGTACTTGTCGGGAATGGCCCGGGTTTCGCCGAGCCCGCGTGCATCGATCGCCAGCGCCGCGTGCCCGCGCTTCACCAGCTTCTCGGCCTCATCGTGCGCGGCTGCTTTGCCGCTCCCGAAGACGAGAATCGTGGCCGGAAGCTTGTTCAGCAGAGGTGTGGGCAGGTACAGCAGAGCGGGAACGAGCACGCCGGCTTCGGGTTCGTAGACGAGTTTCTCAATGCGATAACCATTGGCCTCGATGGCGCCATAGAAACGCACTCGCGGCGTGCCGGAGGAGGGGGCAAAGCCGACGAACTTGCGCACGGCGGCGAGCTGCGGGTCACGGGGACGCAGCGCGGTGAAGCGATCCTGGTTGAGGTCAAACACAGTCTTGTTCGTCTCCCGGAAACCGAGCGCCACCTGGCCGTTCGAAGTACACCACAGTTCCTGTTCGTCGAGCACTTCCACCGGCGCCTCCGGCGTCGAGTCTTCCTTGCCTTGCAGCCAGCGGCTGAACCACCGGTACCCCGCCTCGCGCCGCGGGAGTGAGTAGCCGTGCCCGTCGTCAAACTCGAACTTGGCAAAGCGCCTGGCCTCGCCGATCGTATCGTAGACTCGCTGGACTTCCGCAAAGGTCTCGCGGGCGCCTCCGATCGAGAAGAAATCCCGAATGGCCACCAGCATCATGTACGGCTTGGGCGCGGCGGCAAGAACGAAGTCCGGATGATCGAAGCCCTCCGAGATCGAGTTGGGCACGCACTGCTCGGCATCTTGCGGGCCGATGGTTTCGAGCAGCCGCCGCCAATTGGTGAGATAGCAGGAAGGAGCGATGACGGCCAGACGCTCGTCGAGCGCGCCCAAGTAGGACGAGTGCGTGCCGCCGCCGGAGTTGCCGGTTACGCCGATGCGCGAGGCGTCCACTTCAGGGCGTGCCGCCAGGTAGTCCAACGCGCGGATGCCGTCCCAGATTGTGTACCGCGCCAGCGCATCGCCTACCAGCACCGTCTGCAGGCCCAGCATCGTATGTTCGGTTGTCGTGCGTATGACCTTCGATTGCTTGAAGTCGTCATCCCACAGCTGCACGCGCTCGCCCTGGCCGAGGGTGTCCCAGGCGAGGCACACAAAGCCACGGCGCGCCATCGTCACCAGTACGTGCTGCCAGGCGTCATGCGCCTTGGCCCCTTCTTCGTGGCCAAGCGGAAACAGAATCGCCGGATGCTTGCCGTTGATCGGTTGGGGCAAATAGAGGTTGGCGGTGACAAAGAAACCTGGCTGGCTTTCGAAGATGAGCTTCTCGATCTTGTAACCCGGCTTGTTGATCGAGCCTACCACGCGCGCATTCAGAGGCGTGCGTTCCGGCATGCCGCCAAGGATGCTCCAGAACTTTTCACGAAACTCGCGGCGGCGAGTGTCCAGATCCTGGCGCGAGGAGATGCGGGCGATTTGCGCATGCCGGTCGTCGAGCATTTTGAATGCGCGCGCTTTGAGATAGGAAGGCAGCATGGCCTTGAGGCCAACGCCGTCCACCTGATCGGTAAGGAAGTTGAGTTGCTGTTTGGAAGGCGGGGATTGGGCGGAGAGCAGTCCGGCGGCTAACAGCAGGAGGGTCGCGTTGCGCATGTCTCTCAGGGTACTCCCGCACGCGAGTATACTTTTGATCAATGTCCCGACTTCTATTTTTTGTCGCCTTGGCCGTGCTCGCGCCGCTCGTGCAAGCAGAGCGGGTCGAATGGTCCACGTCCCATCTGAAAGGATCGCCGGAGCCGCCCTCGCCCTATCGCCTGGTCCGCGCATTCCCGGACGTGACGTTCAAAGAGCCGGTCTTTATCGCGCAGGAGCCAGGCGCCGAACGCATCTGGATTGGCGAGTACGGCGGCAAGATCTATTCGTTTGAGCCACGCGATCCGGCGGGAACCAAGCTCTTGGTCCTCGATATCAATAGGGGCTTGAGCGCCTTCTCGTTCCACCCGCGCTTCGCCGAAAACCACGAGATCTTCGTGTTCAGCCACCTCGATCCAAAGCAGCCGCGTGAAGGCCAAATGAGCCGTGTTTTGCGCTATCGCATCGGTACCTCGGAGCTAGGAACGGTCATCATCGAATGGCCGGGCGGCGGGCACAATGGCGGTGAGGCGATCATCGGGCCGGATGGCTTTCTCTACATTTCCACGGGCGACGGCACCAGCGGATCGGACAAGAATGAAACCGGGCAGAGCATGAACGATCTGCTGGCGGCGATGCTGCGAATTGACGTAGACCATCCGGACCAGGGGCGCAATTACTCGATCCCCAAGGACAACCCTTTCGTGACCATGGAGGGTGCGCGCGGGGAAGTGTGGTCCTATGGCTTTCGTAATCCGTGGCGCTTCAGCTTCGATCCGGTCACCGGACGGCCATGGGTGGGCGATGTGGGCCAGGACATTTGGGAGATGATCGAACTTACCGACAAGGGCGCCAATCATGGATGGAGCGTGATGGAAGGCTCACATGCCTTTCACGTCAACGCCAAGCGTGGACCCACGCCGATCGTCCCGCCGGTGATCGAACATCATCACACGATTTGCCGTTCCATCACCGGTGGTTACGTCTATCAGGGCGCGAAGTTTCCGGAGTTGCGCGGGGCGTATGTCTACGGCGACTACGAGTACGGCAAGATGTGGGGGCTGCGCTACGACGCCAAGGCGCGTAAGCTCACTTGGCACAAAGAACTGACCGATTCGGCGGTCAAGATTTCCAGCTTCGGCCAGGGCCGCGACGGTTCCTTCTATGCGCTCGACTATGGGTCCGGCGAGATCTACCAATTGGACCGCAGGCCGCCGGTCCACGAGGTCACGCGGTTCCCGCGGAAGCTCAGCGAGACGGGCCTCTTCGCCTCGGTGAAGGATCACAAGACGGCGCCCGGTGTCATTCCCTATGAGATCAACGCGCCCTTCTGGTCTGACGGCGCCCACAAGGAGCGCTTCTTTGCGCTACCGGGAAAGGCGGTGGTGGAGGTCAAGGACGGCGCAGGCGCGTGGGAATTCGACGACGGGGCGGTGACGGTGAAGTCGTTCTCGCTCGACATGGAGGAAGGCAACCCGGCGTCGCGGCGGCGCATCGAGACCCGCGTGGTGTTGAAGCAGGAGAATCATTGGGTGGGCTACACCTATGCATGGAACCGGGATCAAACCGATGCCGAGTTAGTGGGTGCCGAAGGGCTGGACCGCACTTACAAGATTAAGGACTCCGCGGCGCCGGGCGGAGCCAGACGCCAGACGTGGCACTACCCGAGCCGAAACGAGTGTATGTTCTGCCATTCGCGCGCGGCTGGCTTTGTGCTCGGGCTCAACACGCCGCAGATGAAACACGGAGATCAGCTTGGTTCCATCGAACGCGCTGGTCTCTTGAAGAAGCCGTTGACCAAGGCTGCGGCGGAACTCCCGGCCTACGCGAATCCTTTTGACGCCAAGGCCGCGCCGCTCGAGACTCGCGTGCGCACGTACCTGCAAGTAAACTGCGCCATGTGTCACGTCTCCGATGGCGGCGGGAACTCGCCCATGGAACTGGGCTTCGCCACGCCCATCGCCGACGCCAAGATCATCGGCGAAAAGCCGGTTCACGACACGATGGGCATTATCAATCCGCTGCTGGTGGCGCCCGGCGATCCCGCTCGCTCGGTGCTGCTGGAGCGCCTGCGGCGGCGCGGTACGCACCAGATGCCGCCGACGAGCACTAACCGCGTGGACGCGCGCGGCGCGAGCCTGCTGGAGGAGTGGATCAAGACGCTGAAGCCTTGAGAAAAAGCCGAAACGTCGCCACACGATTTGAGCCTGCCGCAGCGCCGATCGCGAACAATGTTTGGCTGGCGGGCATCTGGTTGACCGTGCGTGCTACTCGGGATTCGCTTTGGCTGCGATAAGTATCGTGATGACACCCTATCTCTTTGCTGGCGCATCCCATCGTGGCGGCGTTAGTGAGTCATCGCGTACAGGACGTAGTTGGCGCCCAGGCGGATGGCTTCCGAGGCTGACCGCTCGGGGTAGCTCGGATCGTCGGCGAATTCCCACCCGTCGCCGATATCCATGTTGAAGCAGATGGCGACCATCATACGGCCGTGGGAATCGAGGATGGCGCGCCAGTGCGGCACAGTGCCGCCGCGCTCAATGCCCGAGCCATGCACGACGTTAGCGCCAGAGACGCGGATCGGTTCCTGCAGGTTGAAGAGGACATGAAAGACGGCGTCGGTTCGCTCCAACTCCACGACAGTGGCCGCAGGATCGATCTGGAGCATACCGCGCATGAAGCTGGCCCACTCCCGGTCATTGTGAAAGTCGTCGACCATGAGAAAGCCGCCGCGGTCAAAATACTTGCGCAGCCGCTGAGCCTGGGAAGCCGACAGTTCCCAATCGCCCACGGATACGGCGAACATCCAAGGTAGGTTGAACATGTCCTCGCTGTCGATGTCGGCGATGTGCTCGACGGGTTGGACATCAATGCGGGTAAGTCGACGCAGGATACTCAGGAAGATTCGATCACCTTTGTTGGCATCAATGCCCCAACGAAAATAGCCGCCGCGCCGCCCATCCATCGGAGAGTGGTAACGCAGACGGCCTTGCACGAACTCGCCCTTGTAGGCGTCGTCGGGCGGGTCCTCGATCGGGTCCTGCATTTCATCTTCATAGCGCGCCCAGATTCGTCCACCATTGGACTGTGCCAGACCCAGCAGGGCAAACAGGCAACAAACAGCCAAGAGCGCACCTATGCGGATTGGAACGCCGGGCAGCGGCCTCATACCAACAGCCTACATAATTCTCGACGGCGGGGTTCAACTATAATCGGGTCAGTTCCAGTTTTTCGATCATGCCAGCTTGTAACATTTTGGTAGTCAGCTCTTGGCTGGGGATTCTGGCGTCCGCGCAGGCGTTGGACACCGTGCAGGCGATCCTGGCCAAGCATTGCCAGACGTGCCACAACGCCAAGCAGAAGGTTGCCGACCTGGATCTCACCGCGCCGCAGCAACTTCCCGCGGTGTGGACCAAGGTTCGTGAGAAGCTCAGCACCGGCAAGATGCCGCCAACTGGATTGGCCGCGCCCGCGAAGACGGAGGTCGCCTCGGTGTTGGCTTGGATCGACAGCCTGCCGAATCAACCGCGCGTTCGTGCGGAAACTGGACCCGGTCGTGTAACCGCGAGGCGTCTGAACCGCACCGAATACAACAACACCATTCGAGATTTGCTGGGAGTGCATGCCCGGCCGGCGGATGACTTCCCGGTAGACGATTCCGGCTATGGCTTCGACAATATTGGAGACGTGCTGACGGTCTCGCCCATGCTGATGGAAAAGTATGTGGCAGCGGCGAAGAAGGTGTCGAGGCTCGCTGTCTACGGCGACGCATATCCGGCCAAGCCTGGAGTGCTGACGCGGCTGATGGCCCGGCGCTCGTACGATGGCGGTGGGTTGGCAGGTTCTTCGGACTATTTGCCTTACTCAATGCGGGGGGCCCTCTACGGCAACTACACTTTTCCCGTCGATGCCGAGTATGAGTTACGGTTTCGCGTGATGAATCTGCGCGACGAAGAACGCACGGCGGGTTCGGAGGGCACGCGCGTTCGCCGCCCCAGCCTGGCGAGCTTGTCGCCTGAGGAGCGCGCGGCGCGGCTGCGAACCATTCAGCAAGGCCTCTCCGCCGACGAGCTGAAGCAAAGTTTGGAAAAGGCCAGGATCGCGGCGCCGCCACTCAAATTGCAGTTGACTGTGGACGGCAAGACCGAGTTGACCGGCGTGATCGAGGGCACCACCACGTACGGCTATGACCGCGGAGAGTTCATCGCACGGGTGCCGCTCAAAGCCGGAGTACACTCGTTCCGGGCCTCGTTCCCGGAGCTGGCCGGGATCGATGACCCGCGCCAGCACCTCAACCCGGATCTTCGCCGCAAGGTCTTCGTGGACTACCTTGATGTGGCCGGGCCGTTTCACCCCAGCGCGGAGCCTCCCGCCAGTTACCGCCGCCTCTTTGTATGCGGCCATGCCAGGGGTCAGCATCAGGCGGCTTGTGCTCGAAAGGTTGTCACGGACTTGGCTCGCAAAGCGTATCGCCGCCCAGCGACCTCACGTGAAACAGAGGGGCTGGAGCGCCTGGAGGCGTTGGTACAGAAAGAAGGGGATTCGTTCGAAGAGGCGGTTCGCGTGGCCCTGCAGGCCGTCTTGGTGTCGCCACAGTTTCTGTTCAGGATTGAGCGCGACCCTTCTCCCGCCGAAGCGGCTCGAACGGTGAGCGATCACGAACTCGCTTCGCGCCTCTCTTATTTTCTCTGGGCTAGCATGCCTGACGATGAGTTACTCCGCGCAGCCGACGCCTCCACGCTGCGCCAGCCCAAAGTGCTCGAAGCGCAGGTGAGGCGGATGTTGGCTGACGTGCGGTCACGTTCGCTGGTGGATGACTTTGCCGAGCAGTGGTTACAGTTGCGGGACCTGGACCGGCGCCGGCCCGCTCCGGAGCGTTTCCCCGCGCTCGATGATGAGCTACTGGATGCGATGCGGCGCGAGACACACCTTTTTGCCGAGACCATATTCCGCGAAGACCGCAGCATCCTGGATTTCCTCGACGCGCCGTTCACCTACTTGAATGGAATTCTGGCGCGTCACTACGGCATTTCGGGCGTCAAGGGCGAAGCGTTCGAGCGAGTATCGCTGGACGGCGAGCAACGGAGCGGCGTACTGACGCAAGGCGCGATCCTTACTGTGTCGTCTTATCCGACGCGGACTTCGCCGGTGATCCGAGGCAAGTGGGTGCTGGAGAATCTGCTTGGAACCCCGCCGCCTCCACCGCCTGCGAATGTGCCGGTTCTCGAGGAGACGAAGATCGGTGTCTCGGCTTCCCTGCGACAGCAACTGGAACAGCACCGCGCCAATCCGAGCTGCGCGGTGTGCCATGACCAGATGGACGCCCTGGGCTTCGCGCTGGAAAACTACGACGCCGCCGGCGTCTGGCGTACCCACGACGGGAAATTTGCAATCGACTCAGCGGGAGTATTGCCGGGCGGCCGATCCATTGCCGGATCCAAAGAGTTGAAGCAGGTGCTCAAGGAGCGCTCCGATCTGTTCACCCGCAATGTAAGTGAAAAATTGCTGACTTACGCTCTGGGCCGCGGCCTGGAATCGTACGATGGAACGGTGGTGGACGATATCGCGAGCCAGGTGAGCGCGGACCATCATAAGTTTTCAACCCTGGTGCTGGCCATCGCCAAGAGTAAGCCGTTCCAGATGCGAAGCGGTGTTGGAGGAGGAGAAAAACCATGACGACTGCCGGAAAGAGTCTGCCTCGCCGCGCTTTTCTGCGGGGCCTCGGTGGCGCTGCAGTGGCGCTACCGCTGCTCGACGCCATGATCCCGGCTTTCGCTCGCGCCGCCACCACGGCGCAGGCTCCGTGCCGCATGGCCTTCATCTACGTGCCGAACGGCATCGTGATGGACTTGTGGAGTCCGAAGACCGAAGGCGAGATCGCGCGGCTGCCTGAACAGCTACCGAAAATCCTCGAACCTCTCGCCCGCCATCGTGCTGACTTCATGGTGATGTCCGGCCTCACGCAAAACGGCGCGCGTGCGTTGGGCGACGGTCCCGGTGACCATGGGCGCGCCGGCGCCAACTATTTGACCGCGGTGCATCCTCGCAAGACGTTTGGCAAGGACATTCAAACCGGCGTCTCCGTGGATCAGATCGCGGCGCGGCAAATCGGCTCGCAGACAAAGTTCGCGTCGCTCGAACTAGGTTGTGAGCAAGGCATTCAGGGAGGCAATTGCGATAACGGGTACAGCTGCGCCTATAGCAACAGTATTTCCTGGCGAACTGTCTCCACGCCCAACCCGCCCGAAGTGCGGCCGCGAGCCGTCTTCGAGCGCCTCTTTGGAACTGCCGAAGTTGAACCCGATCCCGCCCGGCGGGCGCGCCAGCAGAAATACGACAAGAGCATTCTGGACCTCGTCTTGGATGATGCGAACCGATTGAAGGTGACGCTGGGCGGCGCAGACCGCCGGAAGCTTGACGAATATCTGCACGCGATTGGCGAGATTGAAGCTCGCATTCACTCCGCCGAGCACGGCAAGACTCCTGTCACTCCGGCGATCGGCACCATGCCCTCTGGTATTCCAGCCGATTTCGTTGAGCACTCGCATCTGATGTTCGATCTGATGACCCTGGCGTTTCAGACGAACACGACGCGCATTGCGACCATGATGATGGCGCTGGAGCAAAGTAACCGGCCCTATCGCGAGATTGGCGTGCCCGAATCGCACCACGGGCTGACGCATCATCGCGGCGATCCGGAGAAGATCGCCAAGGTGGCTGCCATCAATCGCTTCCACGTCGAGCAACTCGCGTATCTGCTGGACAAACTCAAGTCGACATCCGATGGCGACGGTTGCCTCCTTGACCATGTGATGCTCGTGTACGGCTCAGGCTTGGCCGATGGCAACCGCCACGATCACCACAACCTGCCCACGTTGCTGGCAGGTGGAGGCTGCGGCGGCATTCGCCCCGCCGGCCGGCACATTCAATATGCCAATGAGACGCCGATGGCCAACTTGTTCACCACCATGCTGGACAAGATGGGGGTGCCCGTCGAGGGCTTCGGCGACAGTAGCGGGAAACTCGGCTACCTGAACAACTTGGCATGAAGCAACTTTCCAGACGCAGCGCGCTCGCGCTGGCCGCGCCGTTTCTCAACCTGCGCGCGCAGAACAAGCAGGACCGGCCCAACATTCTGTGGATTCTCGGCGATGACCTCGGTCCACAACTCGGATGCTATGGCCACCCGCTCACGCACACCCCGCACGCCGATCGCCTCGCCGCCGAAGGTGTTCGCTTCACGCACTGCTTCACCACCGCTCCGGTTTGTTCGGCCGCCCGCTCGGGTTGGAACACCGGCGTCTATCAAACAACGACCGGCACACACAACCATCGCAGCCATCGTAAAGACGGATTTGTGTTGCCCGAGGGCGTTCGCCTGGTCTCGCATCGCCTGCATGATGCCGGGTACTTCACGGCCAACGTCACCGAAGTGGCGCCGGGTACGCGCGTGCCGGGCAAGACGGACTTCAACTTCAACACCGCTCGAAGCGCGTTCGACGGGACGCACTGGAATCAGCGCGCTCAAGGCCAGCCATTCTACGCGCAGATCAATTTCACGGCTCCGCACAAAGGACCCGTTTGGCCTGCGGCGC
The DNA here is from genome assembly GCA_043730365.1 of Acidobacteriota bacterium. Lineage (GTDB taxonomy): Bacteria > Acidobacteriota > Terriglobia > Bryobacterales > Bryobacteraceae > VFZP01. Next base: position 10,890 of record JAYTKJ010000733.1, read on the forward strand.
GGAGGCAGAAGGAGCTGGTGGATCCAAAGAGAGTCGACCTGCCGCCCTACTATCCAGACCATCCGGTTGTGCGCGACGAAGTGGCTAACTATCTGGATGCGGTCAACTATTGGGACACACAAGTGGGTGTCGTGATCGACGCGCTCAAGGCCGATGGACTGCTGGACAACACGGCGATCTTCGTCTTCGGCGACAATGGGCGCTGTCTGTTGCGCGGCAAGCAGTGGCTCTATGATCCCGGGACGCACGTGCCGCTGCTGGTGCGCTGGCCAGGTCACATCAAGCCGGCCACGGTGCGGCGCGATCCGGTGATCTCGCTCGATATTACGGCGACGACGCTCGAGATCGCCGGCGTGGCTCGCCCTCAGCTGATGCACGGACAGAGTTTGCTGAGCCGCGCGGATAAACCCCGTTCGCATGTGTTCACGGCTCGCGACCGCTGCGATATGACCGTGGATCGCATTCGCGCGGTGCGCGACGGCCGCTACAAACTGATTCGCAATTTCATGCCGGATCGGCCCTACACGCAGTACAACGAGTACATCGCCAATAGCTACCCGACACAAAAGGTCATCAAGGAAATGCACGCCGCCGGTAAGCTCAACGCCGTGCAAGGACAGTGGATGGCGGAGCGCAAACCGGAGTTTGAGTTGTACGATCACCAGGCCGACCCGCACGAGGTGAAGAACCTGGCGGCGGACGTGACGCATCATCGCACGCTCACTCGCCTTAACGGCTTGCTGGAGCGATGGATCGAGGAAGCCGGCGACCAGGGGCGCACGCCGGAATCCCGCGAGACGATCGAGCGCGAGGAGCCGCGGGCCAATGCTAAGGGGTAGCCGATTTGCGCTCTTAGCCTGCGCGCTTCCGGCGCTAGCGCAGCAACCATCGCGCGGCGTCAACTGGTATTCCGTCGAAAAAGAGGCCGCGCTGGGGTTACACCTGGCAGCTGACTTTCGCAGTCAACATTCAATGGTGGATGATGACTCGTTGAAGACCTATCTGTCCGCTGTCACCGCAAGGCTGAATCAGTTCGCTCAGAGTCAGATGACAATCGCAATCGAGGTCGTTGCCAGCCCCGGCAAAACGGGTGAAGCGATCGGGCTGCCAGGGGGTCATCTATTCGTCCCGCTGAGCCTACTGATTTCCGCTCACGATGAAGCGGAGTTGGCGGGAACTCTAGCGCACGTGCTTGCTCATATCGCGGCTCGGCACGGCACGAAGCAGGCGACTCGCGGCGAGATTGTGAATCTGGCTACGATCCCGCTGATCTTTTTTGGCTTTGGCGGATGTGGTGACGACTCGGTATTGATCCCTACCGGCTTCATGCCATTTCGACGCCGCGACGAGACTGAAGCCGATCAACTGGCGATCGAATGGATGACCCGGGCGGGGTACGCGCCCGCTGCGTGGGCTGCCTACCTGGAGCGCGTGAAGCCGCAATCGCTTCTGCCGCTGGCCGAGCGTATTGCTTCCATCATGTCCGCGCCACCTCCGGTCAACGCCATTGAAACTGGTGGGTTCCCTGAGGCGCAAGCCCGCGCCCGGGCGATCACCCCGCCGCCGAAGCCTGACCAGCCCCCGACGCTGCGCAGAAGACCGAAAGCAGATGAGCCTTGATGAAGAATACCGCCGCTCCTCCGAATACCGTAGACGAATATCTCGCCCGCGTCCCTGAACCCGCCCGGACCACCCTGAACAAAGTTCGCGCGGCGATTCGGGCCGTCGCACCGCCTGAGGCCACTGAAGCCATCGGCTATGGGATGCCAACTTTCAGGTACAAAGGAGCGCTCGTGGCGTACGCCGCGTTCTCGAAACATTGCAGCTTCTTCCCCATGAGCGTGGCCGTGATAGAGGCGTTCAAGGACGAACTCAAAGGCTCCCGCACATCGAAAGGCACCATTCAATTCCCCATGAACAAACCACTGTCCATCGCGTTGGTGAAGAAGCTGGTGAAAGCGCGCGTCGCGGAGAAGGAAACCAAGAAGCCGCGTTGAACTAACTGGGGAGGTCACTCCTCCAAATGGTCAAAAATTTGGCGTCTGCAAGGCCGATCTGCTCATGTGTGAAAACTTTGGTTCTTTCACATGAGGTGAGACTGGAGTGTCGTCGGGCGACGAAGCCGCTTGGTACCATGCCCAACCCCGTACCAGTCTTCCCTACACTCGCGACTTATCCGCGAGTCAGACGAGGGCTTTTCCCCAAGGCCTCCGCTCGGCCAGGCCGTTTGGTCCAGCCGTGCTGCCCTACCCACGGCTGCATGGCCTTGGCGCGGTGTACAAAGGGCGACACCCGCACAGAGGATGCCGTGTGTTACTGTGCTTTGGCTACTTTAGCTTTGTCGCTGGTCTCTGCGAGCAGGGTTTCCAGCAGACGTTGCACCTGCGCCTCGTCGGCATGAGCGGCCAGGGTGACTAGCATGTCGCTTCGCGTCCACTCCTTCACGGCACGACGCATTAGGCCGATGGCCCCGATCACCGTGACGCCAGCGCCGCCCAAGATGGGAATCCGCGCCGAGTTCGCGAATAGAGTATCGCTCGCCAGCGTAACGTGAGCTTCCGGTAAGCGTGCGTAACCGGTCGAGACAGTTGGCGAGGAAGCTGCGATTCAGCGCAGTTGGCCGAGGAACAGCCGGATGCCCATGCCGACGTTACGGTCCACCTTGGCCTGCCCCGCCGG
>JAYTKJ010000734.1:0-4377 GCA_043730365.1 Acidobacteriota bacterium
GTGGGTCGGGACACAGTTACGGACGGTGCCAAACGAAGCGGACGGCTGGCATCTCAAACTGGACCGCAGGACCGGAAAAGTCTTAGGTTACGCGGTGTCCGGGCGCAGCCATCACATACTGAATTTGAACAAGCGCGGCGAACTGCTCTCGGGAGCCCGGCCCGATATCGCGTGGTGGTTTAGGCTTTCCGAGTCGCGGTAAAACGTGCGGCGCCATACTCGCCCAGGTCCACCGCGCCGGAGATCCGCTTGCCGTCAAAAGTCCCCTTGTAGGTGTACTGCAGCGACGTCCCCTCCAGTTTGCCGCTGCTGCTGAACTCAATCTTGTTGCCGTCGATATGGCCTTTGAGCGCACCTTTCACCAGCCGGCCTGTGTACTGACCACTCAGGTTGTTGCCCGTCGCATCGAGATAAAACGTGTGCCTCGCCGTGCCCACTTTGAAGTGCAGGACGGATTCCCACAATCCCGCCACGTCGCCAACCGGTGCCGCGCGTTGCGGTCTCGGAAGCGGCGCCGGCGCCTTGCTGAGGATCTCATACAGCCGGTCAGCCACGATCTGATACTCGCCGGCCCACATCGCCACAGGGCGCAGTAACATCTCGCTAGACCGGTCGCCTTCCTTGAGTCCGGCGTGGGTCATGATGCGCGGCTCACCGTCCAGTAGTAACTTGCCTATTTCGCCGGCCGTGATACCAACTTTCTTCGGGTCCCAAACCACTTTCATCGTCGGGTAATACTGCTTGTCCTTCGGCTCAATGATCTCACCGGAAACACCGGAGACCTTGGTCACGACGGCGGTGATATGGCGGAACCAGGCGCGCCACTCGGCATCCTCGGCGTCACGATTTCTTTTGCCGGAGCGGAGTAATTCGATGGCTCTCACCATACCCGCCACTTCTTCCTTGCTTACCTTGATGGCCCGCGCGAAGGCGTGGTGTGGAGAGCTGTTCATGAAGGCGGCGGCCACCAGATCCTTGCGGCCAAGCAACATTCCCGCAGTCTGCGGCCCGCGAATAATCTTGCCTCCGGAGTAAGCCACCAGGTCGGCGCCTCGAGATAAGTATGGATTCGGGACCAGCGGGAGACGGTCGGCGACATCCATCACGACGGGGACACCATGTTTGTGCGCGGCGGCGGCGCACTGTTCCAGCGTGAACGAGTTGCCTTCGGCGGCGAGGTTGACCTGCCCGGTTACCATGGCGGTGCGCGGGCCGAAAGCTTTCTCGAGATCTTCCAGCGTATCCACTTCGATCATTTTGACGCCGGTGCTGCGGATGGCATGGTCATAGACGCTCCGTGACCAGCTGGGCACGATACACTCGCCCTTGATGCCCGTGGTATCGGGAAGCTGCTGCATTTTCTCGGGGTCGCCCCCGGCGACGCACGCCAGCGTGGCGCAGGTCATCGCACCAGCGGCGCCCGAGCTGACCATCGCGGCATCCACCTGCAACAATTCAGCGATCCGCTGGCCGGCGCCCTCCATCAATTCGTCGAAATTCACGGGGTAGAACGAGGCGCTATTCATCGCCTCGATTACTTCGGGCAACATGGCCGACCCGCCGTTGATCGTGTACGTGGACGTGCAGTTGATGAACGGCTTGACGCCGAACTGAGCATAGACGTCCGGGCCTTTGGCGCGGACCGGCAGGCCAGGGCCAGCGGCCGGCGCAGCTTGCGGGCTCAGCAGGCTGACGGCGCCGGTGGTGGCGCCCGCAAGAAACATCTGGCGGCGGTTCATGGCGGCGATTGAGATCGACTTCTTCGATTTCATTGAATGTTAAACTCCCCACTTCCGGGACCTAAAACTGCCGTCAGTGTATCACGCGGTCTGGTAGGCTGGTCCGGTGAGCTTCGGCGAAGAAAAGGAGCGGTCTTGCGAAACAACTGGCTACTCGTGGCGGGGTTGACCATTTGGACGGCGGTGGGCCCGGCGCAGTCGACGTCGGGCGACAACCACCTTCGGGTCAATCGAAAGTTCATCTATCCGAAGGAATTCGCGGCTGGCAGACCATATACGCCCGGCGTGCTGGCCGGCGAGACCCTCTACATCTCCGGGCAGATTGACAAGGATCCGCAAACCGGCGCGCAGCCCAACGGCATCGCCGAGCAGACTCGCCTGGCCATGAATAATGTGGGGCACGTGCTCCGCGCCGCGGGAATGGATTTCGGGAATGTGGTTTCGTGCCACGTCCAATTGATCGACATGGGCCAGTACAAGGAAATGAACGAAGTCTACGGCAGCTTCTTCGGCCCCGATCACTACCCGGCGCGAACGACGCTGGAGTTTCCTGGCTTGCCCGGTGGAGCGAATATTGAAGTAACGTGCATCGCGTACGCAGACAAGTCTAAAATCTCCATCGTGACTCCGCCCGCGGGATCGATTCCAGCAGTCATGGGTCCCTATCGGTCTGCGATCTTTGCGGGCGACACTTTGTATGTCTCCGGCAGCGGTGGCCGTCAGCCGAGAACGAATGAGCTCGACGCCACGACGGAAGGCCAGACGAGGCAGACGATGGAAAACATCGGGCAGATCCTGGCTACCGCAGGTCTCCAGCACAAGGACGCCGTGTTCGCCAACGTCTACTTCCTTGATCCCAACGGACTCAAGGGCGGCACCTATGGCAAGCTCAACTCCGTCTACAAAGACTCATTCGCCCTCGGGTCCGCGCCAAGCCGGGCCAGCTTTTGTGTCTCCAAGCTTCCCGGCACGATTGGCGTGGAAATCACTCTCATCGCAACGCGCGACCGCAAGAACAAGGGCCGAGTCGTCCCAGCTTCGGCGGCCTTGAGTCCGACGTCATCGAACGGTGGCGTGCTCGACAAAGATACCCTCTACACGTCGGCGAAATCGGGCAACGGCGCGACGCTAGAAGCGCAGATGCGCGATTCGATGGAGAGTATCCGCGACATCTTGAAGCTGGCTGGAATGAACCTGGGAAATATTGTAGACACGCATGTGTATCTGAAAGACCTGGGTCAGATGGAGGCGATGAATGCGATCTTCCGGGAATACTTCCCGCATCACCCACCGGCCCGGACGACCGTGCAGGTTATCCAGGATCAGCTGGAGCAAGTACAAGTAGTGGCAGTAAGGTAGCGGCATGATCATCTCCCGCCGACACTTACTGGCAGCCGCAGGAGCGATGCCGACGGTGGCTCGGGGTGCATTGCGAGCCCCGATCGGAATCAACATCTACAGCCTGCGCTATCTGGCTGAGAAGGACTTGCCGGCGACCGTTGCGCTGATCGGCAAACTCGGCTTTAGAGAAGTGGAAGCGGGTGATCTTTACGGGCGCGCTCCTACGGAGTTTCGGCGCCTACTCGACACCGCCGGCCTAAAGGTAACCTCGTACACCGCGAGATACGACGCGCTGGGCAAGGATCTGGATGGGGTGGCGGCGGCTGCCAAGATTCTGGGCGCCAGCTACGTCGTCTGCTCCACTATTCCGCACAGTGCCAAGCACCTGGCGGCCAGAGATTGCGCGCCGGCGGCGGCGAATCTGAATCGTTGGGGTGAGCGGCTGGCGGCGGCGGGACTTCGACTCTGCTATCACACTCACGGCACAGAATTCGATCCTTCGCCCGACGGAACTCAGTTCGACACCTTGGCCAAACTCACTAACCCCGCCTTCGTCAACTTCGAAATGGATATCTTCTGGATCGTCTACGGTTATCAGGATCCGGTTCAGCTTCTCCGGCGATATCCAGGCCGCTTTCCACTGATGCACGTGAAGGACATTCGAAAGGGTACTGTCCTCGGTGGATCGCCCGCCGAGGTCCGCGAAGATGACAGCGTTCCCCTTGGCACGGGTCTGGTAGACGTCCGGGCGGCACTGCTGGCTGCCGAAACCGCCGGAGTGAAGCATCGCTATCTGGAAGAGGAGGCGGTCGATGCGGTCCCACAGATTCGACTGAGCCTACAATATCTGGCAAGCCTTCGCTAGCCCCCAATGCTGTTCAGATAACGGCTTGTGCAGGGGGAACTCAATCATGGAAGAGCGCTGCGGGCAGTACGGTGTGGCGGCAAGTTCTACTTCAAGTGTCCCTGCGCGACTTTGCGGTCTCTATCCAAAATGGCTGCGCTCAAGTGGGACTGGATCGCGGTAGTCTTACGCGAGACTATGTTCGGGAAAAAGGCTAAACGAGAGCTGGATCCTCCGCCGCTTGAGACGCGGAACGCTGAGGCGGTTGAAGTCTTACGTGTGTGGGCGTCGTCTGGTCACGGGCAGGAGGTAGTCCTGAAGACCACATGGAAGGATGCCAGCGCCTGGGGCTTGATGCTTGCGGATATCGCGCGACATGCCGCGAACGCGTACGAGGGCCATAACCGCGCCGAAGTGTTGGCGAGAATCCGTCAGCTGTTTGATGAAGAATTT
>JAYTKJ010000735.1:0-12107 GCA_043730365.1 Acidobacteriota bacterium
GGACAGATCTAGTGCTATCGGAAACGAGGCTCCATGCCAAACCGCTTCTGACAGAACTATGCCTATCTATGTGGTTCTATTTATGGGCCACCGCTAAGCGAAAGTATCGGGCGGTAGTGATTGGCCACACCGGACGGGGCAACTACGGCCATGGCTGGGAGATGTCCTGGGCGCAACTGCCGCAGGTGCAAGTGGCCGCGGTGGCTGATCCGGACGAGGCCGTGGGCCGCAAGACCCAGGAGCGGTGCCGCGCCCAAAAGTACTATCGCGACTATCGCGAGATGATCACGCGTGAGAAGCCGGACATCGTCACCATCGGCCCGCGCTGGTGCGATCAACGTTTCGACATGATCAAGGCCGCCACCGATGCGGGCGCGCATATCCTGGTTGAGAAGCCGCTGGCGCAATCGCTGGAAGAGGCTGACCGCATGGTGGCAATGATCGAGGCCAAGGGCTTGAAATGCGCCGTCGGTCACCCTGCCCGCGCTCTCTCGGTGACGTCGCGCGTGCGCGAGATGCTGGCGGAGGGCAAGTTCGGAACGCTGCAGGAAATGCGTGGGAGAGGCAAGGAAGATCGCCGTGCCGGTGGCGAAGATATGATCGTGCTCGGCACCCACGTCTTTGACTTGATGCGCTACTACGCCGGAGACCCGCAATGGGTGTCGGCGCACGTTACGCAAGGCGCAGCCGAGCTCGGGCGCGAGATGATGCGGCCGGCCAGTGAACCGGTGGGCCGGGTGGGTGGCGATCAGATCGCGGCGATGTTCCTGTTCCCCAACGGCGTGCACGGCTACTTCGGCTCCAAGCCCAGTGAGATGATGTCGGGCCGCCGCTTCGGGCTGACCTTGGCCGGCAGCAAGGCTTTGGGTTTTGTGCCGCTCAACGCCGTGCCCAGCGATGAGCCGTGGATCATGCCGAGTGCCGGATGGGTGCCGGAGGGCGGGCAGGCGTGGGAGCGTGTCAACTACGCCGGCGGGGGCAAGCCGAAAACGCGCGAGCTTACCAATCACCTCGTGGCCTTGGATCTGCTGGAAGCGATCGAGACCGGACGCCAGCCCGTCTGCAGCGCGCGCGACGGGCGCTGGACTATTGAGATGGTGGCGGGCATTTATCAATCGCAGTTGGCCGGGGGGGCGCGGGTTTCGTTCCCGCTGCAGAACCGCCTTTATTGAATCTTTAAGATCCATGTTTGATCTGCCGGCGTCTGGATGATTAGCATTTGAAAGGCGTCTAGCTGGACGCTATACTAAGGCCGGAGACCCATGCGAAAGTACCTAGTCATCCCCCTGTTTGCCTCGCTTGCCTTCGCGGCGGGCGCCTCTTTTCCAGACCCCGCCGTGGACCTTGAAAAGCCCACTGTGAAGACCAAACAGGTGGCCGTTTTTGCCGGCGGCTGCTTCTGGTGTACCGAGGCGGTTTTTGAGAGCGTCATCGGCGTGGAAAAGGTTGTCTCCGGCTATGCGGGTGGCAATGCCAATGACGCCGAATATCGGACGGTGAGCGAGGGCCGCACGCAGCACGCCGAGGCGATTGAGATCACCTACGACGCGTCCAAGATCAGCTTCGGCCAACTTCTTAAGATTTTCTTCTCGGTGGCGCACGATCCCACGACGCTCAATCGCCAAGGGCCGGACCACGGTACGCAATACCGGTCTGTTGTCTTTTACAACGGCGACGATCAGAAGCGAGCCGTGGAAGCCTATGTCGCTCAACTGGGCAAGGCGGGCATTCTCCCCGGACCCATCGTCACCCAGATTGTGCCGCTCAAGAAGTTCTACCCCGCCGAAGCCTACCATCAGGATTTTGTCCGCAACAACCCTGGCCACGGCTATGTGGTTGTCAATGCGCTGCCGAAACTCAAAAAGCTCAAACAATATTATCCGGAGTTGACAAAGAAATGATCACCCGCCGCCAAGCCCTTGCGATCGTTCTACCCGCCGCCACCCTGGCCGCCCAGAAGACCGCCGCGAAGAGGAAAACCGTGAAAATTGTCGAATTCGATGATGCCGGCAAGCGCACTGGCGTTGCCGAACTGGAACCCGTGGTCAAGTCCGAGGCCGAGTGGAAGAGCCAGCTCTCCGAAGAACAGTTCTATGTTACGCGCAAAGAGGGCACCGAGCGCGCCTTTACCGGCAAATATGCCCGAAGCCACGACGACGGCCTGTATCGCTGCGTTTGCTGCGCCACTGCGCTGTTTGACGCCAAGACTAAGTTTGAATCAGGCACCGGTTGGCCCAGCTACTATGAGCCGATCGCCAAGGAAAACGTCAAGGAGAACGTCGACAACACGCTCGGAATGCGGCGGGTGGAGGTTGAGTGCGCCCGTTGCGGCGGTCACCTGGGCCACGTCTTTCCGGACGGCCCCAAGCCCACCGGCTTACGCTACTGCATGAACTCGGCTTCGCTGAACTTCGTGCCTCGGAAGCGCAGCTAGTCAAGCCAACTGCGGCTGCTTGGGATCGCGTCTGATCCACTTGAACGCCGACACGGAGTTTCTCCAGAAGTACTTTTCCGCCGCCATGCGTCCTTTCGCCAGGAAGTATGGCTGCAGGATCTCCAGCGCCTTCTTGCTTCGGCCGGCGTAAACAATGAGATCCTCTCCGAAGATGTCCCAGATGAAATCCAACCCCGGTTTGTAGATCGCCGGATCGAACGGTGTATTGGGCCGTGAGCCGGGTATTCCCGATACCTTCGCATAGGCTTTTCGTTGCTTGAGCTCCTTGAGGTTGTTCGAATAGCTTTTCAGAAGGTCCGGCGCGGTTGGGAGCGGCAAGGCCTGCAGGTGACCGAGGACGGCCCGCAGTTCCGGCACCTTGTCGGTGAGGCGCACCGTCGCGTCGATCAAGTCCAACCGGGGGTTGGCCACCTCAAGCGTCAGGCCGGTCTGGGCAAAGGCTTTCATATTGGCGATGAAAGCCGGGTTGTCGATCGCCGTGACCAGGTTGTGACCTTCCCAGATGTTGCCGTAGCGAATTCCTAGAAACAACTTATTGCGATGATACCTTTCCAGATATTCGCGAAACTCCGGCTTGGCGGGGTCCAGGTTGCCGACCATGCCGACGATCATCGGCTCATTTTCGATGATCATCAGCACCCAGAGATTATCTTCGACCCAGGGGCTGGCCTCCACCTTGATGCCTCCGACGATGCCGAGGGGCGTCGCGGTTGCACGAAAATCGCGAGGCAGGAACGGCGGTGCATTCGGAGTAAACGGATAGGGGGCGCCTTGCGGGCGGGTTTGGTCGTAAAGATGGAAATGGGTGTCGATGATCGGAATAGGGTCATCACCTTGCGCCCTGGCAATGGTTGCGGCTGCGGCGGCGGTAGCAGCCCCGGCACAAAACCCTCTCCGGCTCGAGTGGTTATCGATCATCTTGCGCGAACTCCTTGTCAGAATGGATTCTACATCCGATGGACGTTTCGGTGTTGAGCTAAGATCAGTGATGCGATGATGCGCTTCTTTCCCAATATCTGGATCTTGATGATCTTCGGCGGCCTGACGACTATGGCGGCCCAAGTTCCGGCGGCCGCCCCGCGGCCGCCGCGTCCGGCGCCGCCCACGCGAGATCCCAAAACGCCCGGCTACGTCACGGCGAAGGAGTTGCCCGACGGCGCCGTGCCCTCGCCCAAGGAAGACGGCAACTTCATCATCGGCCCCACCCACACTCCGGCGCCGGAGATGACCGTGCAGGAAGGCGTGCCGCAGGGCATGATCTATAACTTCACGGTGGAATCGACCGACAGCAAGATCTATCCAGGCATCGCCCGCGAGGCCGGCACTTTCGGCCGGCCGGATCCAGCAGACCCCAACAAGCTGATCGTCTCCAGCCACCCCGCTCCCTACACACGCAAAGTCGCCGTATATGTTCCCAAGCAATATGTCCCCGGCACAGTCGCGCCATTTATCGTTGGCGCCGATGGGCCGGACAAGGCTTTATTCACGGCTTTGGACAATCTGATCGCTCAAAAACGGGTGCCGATGATGATTGCGATCTCCATAGGCAACGGCAGCGGCGACGCACAGGGAAGCCAGCGCGGATTGGAGTATGACACGATGTCTGGCCTCTACGCCGAGTTTGTCGAAACCGAAGTGCTGCCGCTCGTCGAGAAGCAATACAACTTAAAGCTGACCAAGGATCCCAACGCCCGGGCGACGATGGGCGGCAGTTCGGGCGGCTCAGCCGCCTTAATCATGGCATGGTATCACCCAGAGCTATACCATCGCGTGCTCACTTACTCGGGCACTTACGTGAACCAGCAGTGGCCGTATGATCCCAAGACTCCGCACGGCGCCTGGGAATTCCATGAGACGCTCATCCCCAAAAGCCCGATGAAACCGATACGTCTCTGGATGGAGGTGAGCGACCGCGACAATCTCAGCACGCGGGACGACTATCATGACTGGGTCCTGGCCAACGAGAACATGGCCAAAGTGCTGGCTGCCAAGGGCTATCACTATCAGTTCGTCTTTGCGCGCAACGCCGGGCACACAGACCGTACCGTGAAACAGCAAACCCTACCCGAGGCTTTGGAATATGTGTGGCAAGGCTACCGAATAGAATAGAGGCGGATAGGCGGATCAGGGCATCTTGCAATTCTCAGTCACCACTATCATAATTGCTAGGTGCCCTATTTTGAGAGGGATATAACCGAAAAACTGCACCGGGCGGCCACTCTTTTCCCGTGCGTGGTCCTCACCGGCGCCCGGCAGGTCGGCAAAACCACCTTACTGAGGCACTGCTTTCCAGACCATGAATACGTATCTCTGGACCTGCCCAGCGTAGCTGAACTGGCCGACCATGACCCAGACTCGTTCTTCCGCCGACATCCTGGCCCCCTGCTGATCGATGAGGTGCAGTACGCGCCGGGCTATTTCGCCATCTGAAGTCTCGCGTGGACGGAGATCGGCACGCCATGGGGCGCTTCCTGCTCACGGGATCGCAGAAGTTCCCGTTGATGGACGCGGTGGCCGAAAGCTTAGCTGGCCGCGCGGCTATCCTGAGTTTGGAAACATTGTCGGCGCACGAGGTTGCGCTCGATGCCAAGACGGACTACCCGGCCCTGCTGCATAAGGGCATGTTTCCCGAGGTGTGGCGGCAACCCGCCATGGACACCCAGACTTTCTATTCTTCCTACGTGGCTACCTATCTTGAGCGCGATGTCCGGCAGGTGCTGAACGTGTCGAGCCTGCGGGATTTCGAGCGCTTCATCCGATCCTGCGCCTTGCGGAGCGGGCAGCTTCTCAACCTGACCGAACTGGGACGCGACGTGGGAATCCGCCTGCAAACGGCCAAGGACTGGCTGAACGTACTGCAGACCACCAATCAAATCTATCTACTCGAACCCTACTTTGAGAACGTTGGCAAGCGGATGGTGAAGTCGCCCAAACTCTACTTGACAGACCCAGGGATGCTCTGTTTTCTGTTGGGGCTTGACCGCGCCAGCCTGCGTCTCACACCACTGGTAGGTTTGATTTGGGAGACCTTCGTGTGCGCGGAGTTCCGCAAGCGGCACGCACGGTCAGAGTCGCCGCTGTCGCTCTGGTTTTACCGGGACGGACAGGGACGCGAAGTCGACTTTGTGGAAATGGGCGGGGGACGACTTTCGCTCTACGAAGCGAAGTGGGCCGAAGAACCGGATCCAAGATGGCTGGCCAACATCCGTGAAGCGGCGGGTATTCTGGGGCGCGGCGTGCAGCAGGTCGGCCCACTCGGGCTGGTTTGCCGCACTGCCGCGAAATTCGTCAAGGATGGCGTTACCGTGCTGCGCCCGGATCAGCTTTGACTGCCCTTGTTACTCGGCGGAGTAAGTGGAACCCAGATCCACGGCGCGGATGTTAGGGTAAGACGCGGCCAGCATCTGCCGGACCGCTTCCGGTCCTCCGGCGGGCATGCGTCCATCGGGCGAACATGATGCGATTGTGGCTCGGAGTCCTTCCAGTTCTTCCGGCAGCCCCGCGCGAGTGCGGAGCCGCTCCTGGAGTTCTTCGGCCGAGTGCTGGCGCACCCAGGTAAGCGTCTTGCGCATCGCCTGGGACAGCCGGGTGACGGTGTCGCGATTGGCGGCGATCCAACCGGCTTGGGCCATCATGCAGACGCCAGGGTATTGATCGACGCCGAAGACTTCGCGCGTGCCTTCGATGGTGGTGCCGTTGGCTAGAACCGCCAGGTCCGGAATGCGCGCGCGCAGAATCGCCAGCGACGGGGGCAGTGTCACCACCGCGTCAAGCCGTCCTTGTTCGATGCTGGCGACGGTCACGCTATGGCCGCCGCCAGTAATGGCAAACTTCACGTCTTTCTCCGAGAGGCCGTGACGGTGCAGCAGGTAGTTGACGAAGTGCTGACCGCTGGAGCCGAAGGCCGAAATCCCCACGTTGGCGCCCTTGAGATCCTCGATCCTGCGAATCCGCCGCGATACCAGCGCCAGCGGCGAGCGCGTGGTGAGGACCAGGAATGAGCGCGCCTGGCGGCCTTCGGCGGCGAGGTGAATGGCGTGATCGTAGCCGCCGGTGACCACCTCGGCGCTACCACCGAACATCGCCTGCATGGCTTTGGAAGTGGAAGCCAGCTCAATCACCTCCACGTCCAGCCCCTCGGCGGCGAAGTGTCCGAGCGCGTGCGCCAGCGGTGTCATCTCCTCGCCCCGGAAGATGGCCACCCGCACCCGTCCCGCTTTCGAGCGGCAGCCGCCGCCGCCCAGCATGGCGGGCAGCGCGAGCAGCGCACGGCGAGATAGAGCCATATGGGATTGATGATATCGCCTGAACGGCGACGTTGCTCCGAGCCGCGCCCCGGCATCATAATGAGAGAGGAGTCCTGACGCTCGCTATCCCAAATGGAACCGTACCGGTCCGAACGTCTCGCCGAATCGCTGCGCCTTGAACTTGAGGAGATCCTCAACTACGAGTTGGACGATCCGCGGGTCACCACGATCAACGTGACCGAGGTGGCGCTTTCTCCAGATCACAAGAAAGCCCATATTCGCCTCGCCATCCGGGGCGAGAAATCCGAACAGATTAGCTGCATGGAGGCGATTGAAAAGGCGAAGGGCTATATCAAGCAGCTTGTGGCGGACCGGCTGGATATCTTCCGGCTCCCGGATCTTTATTTCGATCCGGACCTGGCGCCCGGCACCCGGGACCGGACGCAAAGCCTGCTGCGGCGGATCAGGCGCGGCCGGGCTAAGTCATAGCCTCGGAGAAGCGCTCTCCTCCGGCGCACGCTGCGCCAACTGCTCAAGCGTGGCAAAAAGCTTCTCCGGTTCAAACGGCTTGGCGATGAAGCCATCCATGCCGGCATCGCGATAGCGGGCCTCGTCGCCTGCCATGGCATTGGCGGTCAAGGCGATGATGGGGAGCCGCGGTGAACCGGCCGCGGTTTCTTCGGCGCGCCAGAGCATCACCGCCTCCACGCCGTCCATCTCCGGCATCTGGATGTCCATCAGCACTGCGTCCAATTGACCCGCGCGCATGCAAGCCAGCGCTTCAAGCCCATTGACTGCCCCGCGGACCTGGTGGCCGCGCTTCTCCAGTAGACGCGTGGCCACCGTGCGATTCACGGCGTTGTCTTCCGCCACCAGAATCCGGAGCGGCGCGACGCCGGCCGGACTGGTCCAACCCGGCGCTGCCGCCTCGGCGTGATCATCCGGCATCGCCACCATCGGAGCAGGCAATTCAAATCCAAAGCAGCTACCGGCGCCTAGTTCGCTGATTACCCAGATGCGGCCGCCCATCAGTTCCACCAGCCGTTTGGAGATCGACAGGCCCAAGCCCGTACCGCCATATCTCCGGGTAGTGGCGCCGTCGGCTTGCTGAAAGGCGTTGAAAATGAGCACGCATTTTTCTGAAGCAATGCCGACGCCGGTATCCTCAACTTGAAATCGGAGGAGGCCGTCAGACAGCCGGTCCACCGAGACTCGGACTTTGCCTTGATGCGTGAACTTGAGGGCATTGCCAATCAGATTGACCAGCACCTGGCGGAGGCGCACTTCATCGCCCTTGACGAACCGGCCCGCCCGCTTACTCACCGCATAGCTTAAGGCCACTCCGCGTTCGGAGGCACGGAAGGAGAACATCGCCGCCAGCTCATGCACGAGTTGACGCAGATCGAAGGGCTGCGCTGCCACTTCCAGCTTGCCCGCCTCAATCTTGGAGAGGTCCAGAATATCGTTGATCAGTTCGAGCAGCGATTCGCCGGAGTCCTTCGCCGTTTGCAGGTATTCGCGCTGCTCGGCCGACAACTCGGTGGCAAGAGCGAGGTTGGTCATGCCGATCACACCATTCATCGGCGTGCGGATCTCGTGGCTCATGTTGGCGAGAAACTCGCTCTTGGCCACACTGGCCTGCCGCGCTTGCGCCAGGAGCCGCTCCACGGTTTCCTTCTCGCTGGCCAGCTCGGCGGTGCGTTCGAGAACAGCGTCATGGAGCCGCTGCTTTTCTCCTTCGAGCGCCTTCATCCGGAACCGGGTGGCGCCGCCGATCAAACCAAGCAAGGCAGCCAATGCGGCGAGCCTGGCCCACCACGTTTGCCACCAGGCCGCCAGAATGCGGAAGCGCAGCCGGGCGTGACTCCCCTTGCCCGGGCCCGCCCTGGTTCCGGCAGCTGCTTCGAACTCATAGTCTCCCGCCGGCAGTTGGGCAAAAAGCAGATCCCGATTGGTGGTGGACCGCCAGGGGTCGCCCTGGCCCGCCAACCGGTAGTAAATGCGCACGGCTTCCGGGTGCAGAAACGCCGGTACCGCCAACGTGAGCGTGAGCGCATTGTCTCTGCCAGCAACTTCCACCAGTCCGCTGAAGTCCTTCAAGGCTCGTGAGCCGATGGCGACATCAAGGAAGGCCACGCCCGGCTCAGGCGCGGGCGACGGCGGCTCCGAACGTATGTAGTGGCCCAGGCCGCGGCTGGTGCCCACCCACATCGAACCGTCATAAGAATCGGAGAGGAGCGCGCTGGCGTTAACGTCATTCCAGACCAGTCCGTCGCTTGCGTCGAACTGCCGCCAACGCTCGCTCTCATCCAGCACGCCGACGCCACGATCGGTGCCGATCCAGAGGCGTCCCAGGCGGTCTGTCGTGATTGCGTAAATTGCTTTGGTGAACAGGCCATCCTGTTCGGTAACGTGGCGCGCCTGATATTGTCCGTCAGCAGTTTTCGCCAAACGGGTAAGACCCACTGGATCTTCGTAGGTGATCCACACGGCCCCGTCGGCGGTGAAGGCCACATCGGCGGTGGTTTGAGACGCCAGAGGTGCGTCAACACGGCGGGCCGCCCCACCGCCACGAGCCACCACGAACACCCCGCTCTTGGAGGTGATCCAGATTTCGCCGGAACGCGAATCATACCGCACTTTAAACGGATCTGCCTGAGCCGGCAGCGAGATAGGCTCGAAGACGGTTGGGGTCTTCCGCAAGTCAGCCCGGAAGATGCCGTGCAGCGAAGAGATCCACAACTGGTGTTGGCTGTCTTCGACGATCGCCTTGACTCTGTTTAGCAAGGCAGGCCCCCAGGTACGCTTGCCCGGGTCCCACCGACTCACTCCTCGCCTATGCCCTACCCAAACGCCGCCATCACTGGCCAACTTGATCGCCGCCACCAGCCCATCCACGCCGGGCACGGGAGTGAACGACCAGCCCCCTTTGTCTGAACGCTGGCCCTCCACCAAACCCCCATCGGTGCCTATCAATAGGCGACTCGGCGCGATCCTGGCCATCGCCCAGACGCCCCCGCTTGGCAGGTTCTGCGGCGCGACAAAAGACTCCCACCTACCCTGGCCGAGCCAACGCGCCACACCACCGCCGGCCAACGCCAGCCAAACACTGCCCTCACGATCCTCCATAATCTGGTGAATCTGAAAACCCGGGGCTCCCTCTCGCGTCGTGACGACGCGGGCGGCGCCGCCGGGCGAGTCAACCACCGCCACACCGCGGCCATCGGCCAGTAGCATGGCACCGTCGCGTTTAGAATGGAAGGCCGGCCCGAACGCCGGCGGTTGCAGCCCCGGCACGATTTGATCTACCCACTTGCGGGCACCCGAGTCAAACCGGATCATCCCGTTGGAAGCTCTGGCCCACAAATCTCCAAGGTGATCAAACTGCAGCATTCCCCAATGGGACACGGGCACGCCATCGGCTTCGCCCCAACTGCGCCATTGGCCGGAGATGCGGCTGCAGATCCCGGTGCCGCACGCGGCCCATATTTCGTTGCGCGAATTGCCAGGAGCTACGGCCACTCCATGCACGCGGCCCGCGGCTCCTGGAATGAGCACCAGCCGAGGCTCGGGTGCATGGGCGTTGGTCGACAGACTATACAGCCCGGCGTCCGTCGCCAACCAGAGATTGCCTTCCGAATCGGAGGCCAAAGCGCGGCGATAGCTGAGTGTGGCTCCCGCGGGCATGGATATTTTGGTTACCACACCGGCTTGGAGGCGATACAGGCGATTGAGTCCACCAGCCCAGATGGCGCCGTCCGGCGATTGATGCACGCTCGAAACAAAGTCCGTCACCGGTTCACGCCGGAACTTAAGGCCGTCGAAACGGAACAGGCCATTCTCGGTGGCCACCCACAGGAAGCCGTCGCGATCCTGCATCAGATCCCGCACGGACAGGTTGGTCAAGCCCTCGGCCTCGCCGTAGAGCCGGAACTGTGGCTGTTGCCCGCCGGCCACCGCACACAGGGCGATTGCCGTGCCTAGCAAACGAAAGATCGGAGACACTAAACTGCTTGTCGGCCCTGGCGCCCACCCGGAGCCCGAGCCGAGTTACTCCTTCTCGAGTACTTTGGCGCCGAGCGCTCCACCAATCATGGGAAGCGCGGTGAAGAGCAAGAACGTGAGCATCACCAGCGTCGTGACCAACATTGCCATGCCTGAGGGCGATTCGAGAATGCGCATCATGTCGTCGAGTTCGCCGCTGGGTCCATTGGCGCTCAACACCTGCTTGCGAAGCAAGGCCACCAGTCCGCCTTGAGCGGATAGGGCGATCGCCCCAGCCACCAGCATGACCAGGGTAATTACAAAGCTAAACAGACCAGTCATCCAACCGATACGGGCACCGCCCCGGACCGAAGGCAAGTCTCCCGTGCGGCGATGGTAGACGTATACCGCGATGAACCCGGCCGCCACCAACGTCACCAGCTTCCAGAAGATACTGAGGATCGCCGGAACCGGCAACAGGCCCATCAACGTTCCGACGGCGGCGATCATCACCGCCACGCGCACGGCGGCGGGATTGTGAAAGCCGATCTCAGGCGGCAGCAGAGCGGCCGCGGCCCGGAGCAACTCAGGTTGAGACGCGGCAGCCGCGGGTACTTCGACCGGTTCGTCGTGCCCTTCGTTGGAGAGCGCGCGCAAGGCCCGCCCACAGCGATGACAAAACATCGCTCCTTCGACTGGAGTCGTCCCGCAGGTGCAGCGTTCGTCCACTCTCAATAGTCTCCCATGAGAATCTCAAAAAAGCGAAGGGGCCGGATCGCTCCCCGCCAGCGGCCAATCTATTTAGGCTGGCGGGCGACGACGCGATTTTTGATCTTCTCGTAGGCGGCTTCGGGAATGATGTTCTTCTGGGTCAACTGATTCTTGGCCGTGTACGGGCGGCCCGCAATGATCTTGGCGGCGTAGGCGTCACCGATGCCGGGCAGCGCTTCGAGTTCCTTCTCGGTAGCCGAGTTCAGGTCCAGCATGCCGACGCTCTTGACCTTCTCGCCCGCCTTTTCCACGCCGGCGCCGACCTTTTCCACGCCTTTGCCGGTTGCGCCCGCCACGGTGCGTCCGCCAATTTCGGCGCCGTCGGCGGTCTTCCCCGCCACAGTCTTGGCGCCGCGCCCGGTGGCTTTTGCGCCGTCCACTGTCGCACCAGCGGCCGTCTTGGCGCCACTAGCCGTCGCGCTGCCAACGGTCTTGGCGCCGCTGGCCGTTTTGCCTGCAGCATCCACCGTCACTTCTTTGGTCTTTCCGGCTGCGTCCTTCGTCTTGTCAACGGCCTTATCCACCGCACCGCCCACGGCGCCAGCCGCGCGCTTGACGGGCCCGTCCTTCTTAACGGCAGGCGGCGGGGTTGTTTGAGCTTCCTGGCCGAAAGCGCCGAACACAAACAAAGCGGGAATCAGAAAGATGGT
>JAYTKJ010000736.1:0-7001 GCA_043730365.1 Acidobacteriota bacterium
TTGTGGGCCGTGCCATCGGCGAAGTGCGTGAATGTTGTCTCGCCGGGCTTGTGTTCTTCCAGATTCCAGAAGTCGGCGAGTTTCAGACCAACTTGGAAACCGACCGGCCAGTCGTAGTATTTGCCCTGAATCGGTTTGGTTGGCGGTTGACCTTGGGAATGGCATTGAATGCAGGTATCGTTGGCCTGCACATAATCCATGCGTGTTGGATTCCAGATATTTGAAGGCAATGGCTGCTTCACGTGATCCCCGCCGGGGCCGTGACATTTTTCGCAGCCGACGTTCCATTCCGAAACCGTCTTGGTTTGGATGTTGTAGTTCACCGCATGGCATCCGTCGCAAAGAGGGCCGGTGGGTCGCTCCAAGTTGTCCGTCCCATAAAACTTCGTCCACCAGTCCGTTCCAGGCTTCACGTTGTAGACGCGCCAGACCTTGTGAGTCACGTCCCATTGGGCTGGCAACGGGAAAAAGTCATCACCGATTTTCTTGAAATACCGTTGCTTCCACTTGGTTCCATAAACAATGGCGATGTCGTCCTTGGAAAACGTGACGAGGGGATTCGGTATTGACAGATCCGGGATGATAGCGTCCGGGTGTTCCTTCGGGTCGCGAGCGACGTTCGCCATAAGCGTTTTTGTCCAACGCTGGTGGATATCGGCATGACAAGACTTGCACGCGGCAGATCCGACGAAGGTCGCAGATGACGGACGTCCAGCAGCCGGGGCTGCTGAGGACAATGAAGTGCCCTTGGGTAGGCTTCGGACGAACGCTACAAGCCGCCAAGTTTCCAGATCCGGCAGTTGCCAGCCCGGCATCGCGGTGTTTCGTATGCCATTCCGGATGAAGTAGAACACTTCCCCGTCGGAGGCCTTGCTGACTTCGGGTCCGCGAAGATCTACGGGCGGCGGATACTGTCCAGCGCCAGCTTCGGTTCCGCCGCTGCCATCGTACCCGTGGCAAACCTCACATTTTTGCTTATAAAGCTCCCGCCCGGCGAGCACATTGACGCTTGTGGCAGTAGCACCCAAAGGGTTGTTCAATTCTTTCGCCCACCGAGGAACGCTCAAGTCTACGATCCATCGGGCGGCAGCCACTTCGATAGACGTTGGCTTTTGCCTGGCGATCATGCCACCGGACTTGACGTACGTATAAGCCCCGACAATGCCGAGCGACACCAGTATGAGCAGTGCCCCTAACCAAATCGCCATTCGCCTCTTATTAGATGTCATGCTCATTTTGCCTTTCGCCCCCTTCGACTTGCGCCACAGGTTTTCTCGAAGCGCTCCACCCTCAATACATTACATTCCAAACGATCTGCAATCTCGTGTTCAGAAGGTCGTCATTGAATGAGACACGGTTCTTGAACTGGTAGTCCACTCCGATTCTGGAGTTGTCGCCAAGGTACCGGAAGTAGCCGACGTTGAACGAACGGACGTTTTTCCCCGAGACTGGATCACGGTTGAACCGGTCATAACGTGCATACGCTTCGCTTTGCCTTGTGACCCGGAAGCTGGAGAAAACGGATCCTCCTGACGAGTGAACGCCGGGCCGGAATGCTGGCGCGAATTCCGGCTGGAGAGACAGCAAGGTGGAAGGCATGTTTCCGCCAACGAATTCGGCGCGCACGCCTAGCCGCTTCCACGCCCATTGGACATCTGCGCCGAAGAGGTTTTCGCGGCTGTTGCCGTGGACACCCTCGGGCAGGAGTTGACGACCCAACTGCACAGATACTCCGACCGCGAGCGGAACGGCGTCAAACACCTTGCGCAGTCGCACGTTGTAGTTCAGTTGGCGGTTGTTGTCGACGAAAAACCGATTGCCGTTAAAAGCACCGGCGAACAATTGAGTGCCGTGCCAGAGGTCACCAAGGCTATCCAGTTTCGCTGTGACCATCACACCCCGATCTCTTTGACCGGGAAAGAAATAGCCTGCGAACATCCCGCGTTCCGGGGATTCTCGCACGCCGCTCGACTGTTGGATATCGAAACCGAACGGTTTGACGAACTGGCCAGCCCGAACCGTGATCGCCCTATTCGCATAGTATTCGACAAACGCGTCGTTGACCAGTTCGACCGCGGCTCCTGCCGGTGCGGGGTGGTACTGAATTTCAAACCCCATTCCGATCTCGTCTGAAATTCGCCCGGACCACCGGGTTTCCATGCGCGTGATGGAAAAGTTCGATGGGGCATTTTGCTGGTTGCCTGCGGCGATAGGCAGAGCTTGGAATCTCGACTGGATGAACAGTTCGGGTCGGGCCGAAATCTCCGCACCGCGCTCGTCTTGACCAAGGTC
The DNA here is from genome assembly GCA_043730365.1 of Acidobacteriota bacterium. Classification (GTDB taxonomy): domain Bacteria; phylum Acidobacteriota; class Terriglobia; order Bryobacterales; family Bryobacteraceae; genus VFZP01. Next base: position 2,293 of record JAYTKJ010000736.1, read on the forward strand.
GGGGCGTAGCGTCCTTTTCCGAAGTGAGTCGACCGGGTCTTCGGGAGCCTTCGAAGGGACAGACGGAAGCTCCGCTACTGCGACCGGCGAGGCCAGTATAGGCTTCCGCAGAGCCTGAACTTCGTTGCTGAGCACCTCGATCGTCTGCTGGAGCGTGGCGACGCTATTCTTGGCCTCTGCGAGCTTTCGCTCCAGTCCGGCGATTCGGTCGGACTGGTCCTGCCCTCTTGCGACGATGGGGAAAGATATCGTTGCGAGCAAAAACACGAGCCTTCGGTGCTTCATACCCCGATTAGAGCAGAGTCAACTGAAGATTGGATTGGGTCGTCAGACATCGGCGATCGCGCAAGGTTCGCTCAGGCAACCCAAAGGTTAGACGGCGACACTCGCCATAGGAGGTCCAATCCTGATTGTAATTGATTAGCGATCCAGACGAACCCAGGGCGGTTTCGGTAGTGGTGGAGACTTGGGTGGGCGGAAAGCGATTGAAACAAATAGCACTGGAAATGTTCCGGGGAGTCCAATCACCTCGTGGCCCATCCCTGTAAGTAACCGGCTCACCCACGGTGAGTGCCCACCTACTTCGATGGCGATCCGGCACGGCGGCAGGCCCCGACACTTCTCGATTAAGCCCGCGCGCGTGGTGGCCACGCGGTCTTCCAGTGCCATTTCGCCGTCACTTTCCAGCACGCCGTAACGGCTGGTCTTGTCCCCCAGGTCCAACCCGATCGTCAAACGATCATCTTTACGGCTCGCTAGCCGCTTACGGCTCGCCAACTGCTTCGAACTCCGGGGCTTTTTGCTGCTATTCTTCGTTATGGCCGGTTCTCCTTTGCACCTTGAGTGCGTCTTCTATTGGGAGCTTACAGCATCCCGCCAGGAGCGGCCGGCCCTCGCATTCCATCTCAGTATCGAAGGGAGTGGCCTTCTCGATTGAAACGGTGTACGCAAAATCCCGAAAATGCTCTATCGATTCCATAGCGACACCAGCAGGGCGGATACGCCGAGAAAGCTGCCAAACGGCAATTCGTAGGTGCTGAAGTCTTTCTTGGTGAGATAAATATAGGCCAGCCCCAGGACGGAGCCTCCCACGCAGCCCAAGGTTACGGTGATCAGGGTGGGCGCGATGCCGAGAAATGCTCCGATCATCGCCACCATCTTCACGTCGCCGAAACCCAGGACTTCCTTGTCGCGCACTTTTCCGTGCAGGTAGGCCAACCCCCAGAACGCACCACTGACGAGGGCGGCCGCAATGGCGGCGTCTGCAAGCGAAACGAAAGGCGCCCATTTCCGCGGGAGAAACACCGCCATCAAAGCGGACTTGATCGGCACCAAAAGCGCAACCACTAGGCCGGCGATAATGCCGCCCTTGGTGAACTCATCCGGCAGGAGGCGCGTTTCGAGGTCCGAGAAAATCATGCCCACCAGGAGGAAGGCGAAGAGTGCAAACTTGGCGGCTTGCGGCGTGGGGCCCCAGACCCAGACTCCGGCTCCGAACAGCCCGGCTGTGAGCGCTTCCACTACCGGATAACGCCAATGAATGGAGGAGCGGCAATGCCGGCAGCGCGCGCCCAGCAGCAGGAAACTGAGCACGGGGATGTTGTCGCGCGGGCTGATCGCGTGCCGGCAATCGAGGCAACGCGACCCCGGCCAAACTACCGAAAGATCGCGCGGCAGACGATGGATGCACACGTTCAGAAAGCTGCCGAACAGGAGCCCGAACAGGGCCGCGATGACGACTTCAAACGTCACCGCGATAGCTCCCGATAGGCGGCCACGGTGGCTTCCACCATATGATCCACGGTGAACAATTCGATGAACCGGCGGCGGGCCTCATCGGCCAATCGAGCCGCCAGCGCTGGTTCCCGCAGGAGCCGCTCCACCGCCGCTTTCACCGCCGCCGGATCGTTGTCCGTCAGCAGGCCGGTCTCCTCATGCAGTACGATTTCAGGCAACCCGCCGACGCGGCTAGCCACCACCGGCACCCCGGCGGCTTGAGCCAACAGCACGGCCGAACCGAGCCCTTCTTCGTAGGTCAGATACACAAATACTTTTGCTTCCCTCAGATCCGCGGATAGATTCAATGAATACTTTACGTCCAATCCCGTCTCTCTAAGTATGACGCTGCCTTTCCTTGGATCGTCGAAGTGTGGCGCCAGAATTAGGGCGCCCTGGCCAAACACAGCCCCAGTTGCCGCCAGTTCGCCCCCGTCATAGACGACGCGCACGCGCTCGGCTGGCACGCCGGCTTCGGTTAGACGCCCGGCAACGAACTTTGAGACGGCTAGAAACCGGTCCGCCCGCGCATACTTCCATCGCGACGGGAGCCCCGTCTTGACGGCAAAGGCCACTCGTCGCGAGACTACCAGCGGATGGCGCCCCGCCACGGCAGCCCACGTGTGCGCTCGGGCATCATGAGCATGCACGATCGTCGCCTGCGCCCGCTTCACCCGCCACCACGAAGCTTCCTCCGCTGTGAACCCTTCAGCCCGCACGCGCCCCAGCAACTCGCCGCGCGCCAGCAGTGATTGCCCGATGCCGCGCGCCCGCAGGCCTCGGGCCAGTAGCAGGAGTTGCCACTGCCCGCCCCGCATGGTGCGGCCGGTATCGACGTGAAGTATGTGCATCGCCGGTCAGCGCCCGGGCCGCATGAAACGCGCCTTGGCATACTTGGCAAAGTTGTAGAAGGCGGCCATATAGGCGATGCATAGGCCTTCGACGCCATCGCGATATCCGCGGTGCAGAAAATACGAGCGGAAAAAGGTCCACAGCGGATCGAACACCAACTGCCTGACGCCAATCGGCGTACGGTGCTCGATCAGTTGTTCGGCTGCCAGCGTGGTGTACCGATCCATGGTTTTGAGGTGCTCGGAGAGCGAACTGCAGGTGAAGTGGAGCAGGTTCGATTCCAGACGCCCGACGCGGCCTTCCACCTTCACCGACTCATGCACATAGTCGCCCACCCATTTCGCCTTGCGACGGTTAAAGAATCGCACCTTGCGATCCGGATACCAGCCCGAGTGTAGAATCCAGCGGCCCAGGTATTGCGCCATCCGCGGCATGCTGTAACCGTCAAACTCGGGCCCGGCTTTCTTGATGTGCCAGATCTCGGCTTCCAAGGCTTCACTTAGGCTTTCGTCGGCGTCGATTGACAGAATCCAATCATGCTCGGCCACGTCGGAGGCGTAGTTTTTCTGGCCGGCGTAGCCACGCCAGTTCATGTCTACGACGCGCGCGCCCAGGTTGGCGGCGATCTCGGCGGTCCGGTCGGTAGAGCCGGAGTCCACCACCACGATTTCGTCGCAGCACCGCAGGCTTTCGATGGCGCGCGCGATGTTGCGCTCCTCGTTCAGCGTGATGATGGTGGCGCTGATTTTCATTCGGCCCCGCCCATGCCCAGGGGAATCAGGCAGAAGCTGGTCACGAAGATCGCCAAGGCGAGCACGGCGAGCGCGGTACGGCCGGGGCCTGGCTGCCGCCAATCGTGAATCATCGGGTGCCGCATGCCAAAGAACATTAATAGCAGCGCCCAGACGATCCAACTGATGTGATCGGCCATGCGCCAGAGCACGATGCCCATCACCAGGAGAATGCCCACGAAAATTTGAGAGAGCCGCTTGTGCCTGGCGCCAGCAAACGCGTAGACGATGTGGCCACCGTCCAACTGGCCGATCGGCAGCAGGTTGAGAGCCGTGGCCAGGACACCAACCCACGCGGCCCGCGCCATGGGATGCAGATAGATGTCGGCAACGGGCGTGCCTGGAAAGATCAGCGACGCCAGCCCGCGCTCGAGCAGCGGCGTTCCGAAATGCAAAAAGCCCTGTTCGGCGATACCGGGAATCACTTTGGACCAAGCCATCCCGATAGCCAACGCCGGCAGCAGGAACACGAAGCCAGCCAGCGGACCGGCGATACCGATGTCGAAGAGCGCGGCTTTGGTGTAGATCGGCGAGCGAATCCGGATGAAGGCGCCCATGGTGCCGATCGGGGTAGGCACCGGCAGAAAATACGGCCACGACGCGTCTACACCGTAACGCACACAGGCTAGATAATGCCCCATTTCATGGGCCATCAGAATCGTCAGCAGGGTGAGAGAAAACGGCAAGCCTGCTGCCAGCAGCGCCGGAGAAGCCAGCACTTCGGCCAACCCATCAATGTAGTCTCCCGTGAATGGGGGCTGGTTCAGCGCAAAGTCCAAGGCATATCGCGCGCCCACAACGGTGGTGCTGAGCAACGTCAGCGCGAGCAGCAGGGCATGCAGCCAACGGCGTTGGTGCCCCGGCGGCGGCGCAGAATCCTCGTACACTTCCGGTTCAAGGGGATCCGGCTCGGGGAACGAGGGACTGGTGGGAGACGAGCCCACGGTGTTTCCGCTCTACAGCGCCTGCAATTCCTTGCCGGGTTTGAAGCGCACGGCCTTGCCTGGAGGAATAGCCACCTCGGCGCCGGTCCGCGGGTTGCGGCCGATTCCAGTCTTGCGCGGCCGGACATTGAAGATCCCAAAGCCTCGCAACTCAATACGCTCACCGCTTCCGAGCGCACGTTTCATGCTCTCGAACACAGTTTCCACGGCCATCTCGGCCTTGGTCTTGGTGATACCCGTGCGGTTGACCACCTCATTGATGATGTCGAGCTTAATCATGTACTTCCTTCCGGGACAGCCACTAATCCTCATGATAGGATTGAGTTTAGTGCCGTGTCAAGGCGGC
>JAYTKJ010000737.1:0-2863 GCA_043730365.1 Acidobacteriota bacterium
CACTTGGAGGGGATTCTACACTCTGAAAGACTCCCGGAACGGTCAAACCTGTTCAAGTCTCACTGGTCGAACCAGTGGCTTACCAACATTCAGTTAGCCGCGAATCGGTGTTGCGCAAGGATCTTCTAAAGCCCGCCGCGCAGGTAGGCAATCACGTCAGCCAGATCCTGCTTGGACAGCGTCTTTTCCATATCCTCTGGCATTAGAGAAATCGACGACGCTCGGATCTCCTGAATCTGCGAACGCAGGATCGTGATATCTTCCTCGGCTCCCCCGCGCAGCGTGACGGCGCCCGGGGTTTCGTTTGCCAGCACGCCATCATACAAGCGGCCGTCGGTGGCCGTGACCAGGTAGTTGACGAAGCGTTGCTCGATGGCGGCGCTGGGATTGAGAATCGCCGTGAGCAGCTCATCCTTGGTCTTCATGTTGATGCCCGAAAGATCGGGGCCGATGCGGCCGCCTTGTTTGCGCGGCAGGTGACATCGGGAACAGGCATCTTCAAAAACCTGCTTGCCGTGGCCGGTGTTGCCCTTGAGCGCCAGCGTGTCCTGATAGGCGGTCACGACTTTTTGCCGATCGCCACCGGCCGATTGCAGAATCTTACGCGCCCGTTCGAGCAGCTTCGGGTCACCCAACTCAAGCAGCCGGTTGCGGGCGCCCGTCTCCAGCGCGTTGATCTCCATCTTGTTGGTCTCAAGCGCGTCAAGAAGAATCGGGATCCGGTCCTTCTGCGCCAGCAGCGCGCCGACAGCCTTGGAGCGGCCCTCGGGCGAGAACGATTTCCAGAAGCCGAGCAACGCCGGCGCTACGCCGGGATCTTCAAACGAAGACAGCGCCAGGATCGCCGCGCTCTGCACCTCCGGCGGCGGATTGGCGGCGAGCACGGCCTGTACCACCGGCATGGCCTTGGCGAAGTTGGCTCCGCGCAATGCTCCGACGGCGAGCACTCGCTTGCTCAAAGGTGTCGCAGCCGAGAGCGCCTCTTTGGCCGCGCGGTCAATCAGGCCGGGCATATCGAAGTGCCGCGCCACGTCCCACGCCGCTTCGTTGCCCGAGTCCAGATACCCGATGAGCGCGCCTTCCATGCCGGGCGCCTGCAGACTGCGCGCGCCGGCGAGCTTGAGTCCGCGAGCCAGGCCTGCGAGGCCCGGATTGGGATCGTTGGCGTGCGCCAGCGAGGACACGAAGTTACGAATCTCACGCGGATCCTTGCGTGAGCCGATCAGCGCGCCGAGTCCTCCGGTCATTTCCTTGGCCACGCCGCCCTTGGCCTGCAACTTGTCGAAGAACTCGCCGGGATAGGCGGCGACCGACGAGAGCACCGCCGGACGGATCCAGCGATCGGCCTGCTGACGGGCCGCCAGTTCAACCAGGGCAGGCTTGGCTGCGGGGGACTTGAGATTTCCCAGCGTGAAAGCCAACTGGAACTGGACCAGCGGATCGAGATCAGCCGTCAGCGCCAGGATATTGTTTTCCAGTGTCGGGAAGCCTTCGGCCAGACGGATCGCGTGCTCGCGAATCTCGCGCTGGCTGTCCTTTAGCGCCGCTGCCACCGTGGCCGCTTCGAGAGCGCCGTAGTCGGAAAGGAGGTAGAGCGCACGCAGCCGTGCTGGAGCCGATGTGCTCTTAAGAGCCTTCTCTTTCAGCGCGGGCACGGCCACCGCTTTGTCCATGCGCTCAAGCAGCAGCCGGTGGGCGGTGTCGCGATGCCAACCGTTGGGATTTTCGAGCGTGTTCACCAATTCCACAGTCGTGGCTTTGCCCAGCTCCACGCGCACGCCGCGCTTAATCTTGGAGCGCTTGGAGACGATACGGTAGATGCGGCCGAGCGTATCGCCACTGTAGAAATTCATCTTCTTGCGGATCTCTTCCGGAATCGAAACCGGAGTTTCGATAAACTCGCGATGCATGTCGGTGACGTAGAGATTGCCGTCGGGCCCGTTGGCAAAGCACGTGGGGCGGAACCATTGGTCGGTGGAGGCGAGGAACTCTTTCTTCAGGCTTTCGGTCCTGGGCGCGGGGCGCGCGATGAACGTGGCGCCATCCGGCTTGAGGATATCGCGGCGCACCAGGTTGGCCGAAACGTCTCCAGTGAAGATGCTCCCGCGGTACTCCTCCGGCCAAGCGTCGCCCGAGTAAATCGTGCTGCCGGTGGCGCCGCTGAAGAACCCGGCCAGAATTTCGGTGCGCCCGTTCTTCAGCTCATCAAAGCGCTGCTGGCGCATCTGCGTGCGCAGCACCCGCCACTCCTGCGGTTCGGTGAGCGGGTACATCCGGCGGGTGTACTCGCCATAGGGATCGTTCATGCTGGTGGCAGATTCCATCATCGGCGCGCGCGCCAGATAAGACCGCGGCAGCACCACGTGGCGGAGATGGGTGGTGTTCTGGGAGATGAACCGGTTGCCCCAATCGTCAATGGTGGCGCCAAACTGCGCGGTGCCCGAGACCGCCTCGAAGACGCCCCAGGTTGGGTGATAGCGGAAATCGAAGCCGCGCAACTGCACCGCCGGGTGCTTGGGATACTTCGGTGATTTGATCAGGCCCTCGGCGCCGGTGTTTGAGAAGTAGATCCAGCCGTCTGGCCCCAGCCGCGGATTGGTAATCTGCGCTTCGGGATTGCCGTGGAAAAAGCCCGTGAACCAGACCTCGCGCACAGCGGCTTTGCCATCGCCATCGGTGTCCTTGAAGTAGAGAATCTCCGGCGATGCAGGGACGATTAGCCCGCCATTCCAGGGAAAGAGCCCAGAGGCATGCATTGTGTTCTCAGCGAAGATCGTGGCCTTGTCCGCCCGCCCATCGCCATCGGTATCTTCAAGCAGGCGGATGCGGCCGCGCGCTGGTTTGCCGGGCGGTGGATCGTCGG
>JAYTKJ010000738.1:0-3121 GCA_043730365.1 Acidobacteriota bacterium
CACTTGGAGGGGATTCTACACTCTGAAAGACTCCCGGAACGGTCAAACCTGTTCAAGTCTCACTGGTCGAACCAGTGGCTTACCAACATTCAGTTAGCCCACCAGATGTCGCCGCTTGCTGTCCGCGCCTATCCAGTGGAAACGACGCCCCGTATGAGGCGCTTCAAGCCGTCGGCCGGGCCTGCCTCCGCTGCAAGCCCGGCCCTCGACCTTCATCAAAACTCCACCTACTCGCCAGCTACGCCGCTGGTCCTCGCTTCCACCATTGCCACGTGCGCGCCGCCGTCGCGGGCGAATTCCCGCTCGGCCTTGCCGCGGGGGATCGCCATTGCCTCGGTCGAATCCGGCACCCTGATTTCCCGCAGGAAGCAGCGGCTGTTCTCAGCGCCGTAACAGACAAAGTGCAGTTGGCCTTTGGCGCCCGGGGTCACCGCCCGGCTGGTAAAGATACTGATAACGGCACTCTTGGCCTTCGAGTTGCCCAGCGTCACGCTGTTGCTCCCCATCGGCTTCACTTCATAGCGCCCCGCTGGCATCGGCGTGTCCCCTTTGTAGAAGGCGAACGGCACGTCGGCGGTCAGCCTCGGCATTTCCCCTTGCAACGCGGCGGCGGACATGGCGGCTGCGGCGACGATCAGGATCGTGGTTTTCATATAGAAGTTCTCCTTTTCGCCGCCAGGCTCGGTCTTCTTTTTGATCTGCCCGGCGGACGCTGTTCTAAGATGCAGTCTGCCCGCCAAACCTACAGCCCGCGTCATTTCCTGAAAGCAAAGGGGTTGTCTTGGCAGGCTCAAGCGAACGCGTCAAGAGTCTCACCTTCCGGATAGCTTTCCGCCTCTCTGTGGCTCACGGAACGGTGAGCCGTGTTATTCTCTCAGTCTGAAAGTGTCCACGCCCACGCTACCGCCCAGCCTGATCTGTATTGGAGGAACCCTCTGCGGTCGGGAGTTCCCGCTCACGGCGGGCGAGATGGTGGTGGGCCGGGATTCCAAGTGCGACATCCCCGTGCAAGATGGCTCGCTCTCGCGTCGGCATTTTGCCTTGCGCCGCTCAGCCGAGGGCGCGATTTCCCTGGAAGACCTGGAGAGCCACAACGGCACTTTCGTCAACGACGTGCCGGTCCGCCAGATTGCACTGGCCCATCAGGACCGCATACAGGCCGGCCGTTCCCTTTTCGTCCTGCAGTTCCCGGATCGCAGTGACATGGACTTGTCGACGACGGCCCGCGCCACGGCGCGCAATTCAAGTTCGGCCACCAAGACCGGGATCCGCCTGGTCAGGTCCATTGCCCGAGATCAATCTGGATCCGTTGAACGCTCGGCCCGCGAGTTGGCCGCCTTGCTGGCCATCAGCACCGCGATTCAGGACCAACGCGCGATGGAGCCGCTGGCGCGTCAGTTACTCGATTCGCTTCGCCAGGCTATTCCGGTGGCTGACGCCGCCATCGTGCTCCTGTTTAACGACGGGCTGAGTGAGCCGCCATGGACGCTGCTGATGGGCGGACGCCCGGACCAGCCCTATGACGAGGCCATTGTGCGGACAGCGATCGAAGACGAGTCGGCGATCCTGGAAGACGCAGTCGTGGTCGCGCCGATTGTCGCGCGCGACCGCGCCTTTGGAGCCTTGTATCTGGAAGCCAAGACCGGCTCGAAGTTTGACGCTAACCATCTCCAACTGCTGGCCGCTACTGGCGCCATTGCCGGGCTCGCCTTCGACGCCGCGCGCCGTCAGGAGATGGCCGAGGCCGAGAATCTCCGCCTGCGTGAGCAACTCGACCTGCACCACGACATGGTGGGCGAGAGCCCGCGCCTCAAAGCCGTCTATCGCTTCGTCGCACGCGTAGCGCCCGCCCCGTCCACCGTGCTCATCACCGGTGAAAGCGGCACGGGCAAGGAACTGGTAGCGCGCGCGATTCACCGCAACAGCCCGCGGGCTAGCCAGCCGTTCATCGCCATCAACTGCGCATCGCTGGGCGAGCAGCTGCTGGAGAGCGAACTCTTTGGTCACGAGAAAGGCGCTTTCACCGGCGCCATTGCGCTCAAGAAAGGCAAGCTCGAGATCGCCAACGGCGGCACCGTGTTCCTGGACGAGTTGGGCGAAATGCCCGTGTTGACCCAGGCCAAGCTTCTTCGCGTGCTGCAGCAGCGCGAGTTTGAGCGGCTGGGCGGGACCCGCACGATTCCCATCGATATCCGCGTCGTCGCCGCCACCAATCGCAACTTGGCCGACGCCGTCAAGGCCGGCACGTTCCGCCAGGATCTTTTTTATCGCCTTAATGTGGTGGCCGTCGATCTGCCGTCGCTCCGTGACCGCCGTGAGGACATCCCGCTGCTGGCCGCCTACTTCACGGCCCGCTTCTCCCGCCAACTGGGCCGCCCGGTGGAGGGCATCTCGCCCGAGGCGCGCGCCTGCCTGCTCCACTACGATTGGCCGGGCAACGTGCGCGAGCTGGAAAATGCCATCGAGCGTGCCGTGGTGATGGGCGCCTCGCTGGACATCCTCCCCGAAGATCTGCCCGAGATGATCGCCGACGCCGGGGCCGGCAAAGTGGCGTTGGGCGGTGAAGGTTATCACGCCGCGGTGGTGGAGTTGAAACGGCGACTCATCGTGGAAGCGTTAGACCGTGTGGGCGGTAGCGTCACCGAAGCCGCCAAGCTGCTCAAGCTTCACCCCAACTATCTGCATCGGCTGATGAACAATCTCGATCTCCGCCAGTCCTAATCTCCTGTCGCAGCTAAGTGCGTGAACGCCAGATGCCCATTGGGGTTCTCTATGGCGAAGCGCGTAACGACTACCTCGGTATTCGAACTTGCAGAGAATCAGGACGATGCACGGTCGACCGCGACAGCAGCGGCTGCTCGGAGCGGGACTCACTGGTGGGGGTCAACACCACCGCTTTCGATTCGGCAGTCCGGCTCAGTTTCAATATGGAGAACCGGGCGGCAGCACAGGTGATGGGGCTACACCAGACTCGTGGTCACCTTTGCTCGCCCGCTCAAAGTGACACCCGTGCGCGCGGAGGACTTCCTTGACCTAGCTGACCATCAGAAGTCAGGACGCCATCCTCTTCGTGTTGGTACCGAACGGAAAACTCGCCGAACGGACGCCCATCACGCCGTTC
>JAYTKJ010000739.1:0-16165 GCA_043730365.1 Acidobacteriota bacterium
ATCGACGCTTGCTGCCAGCAGGAGCGGCTCGTTGCCTAAACTTGACCCATTCCAAATTTGACTCATTCCAATTACATTTCTTAGGACAAGGACTCTAGCCGGATTGTTCATATTTCTTACGTTGTTGTCCAGAAACGTGTGGCTTGAGGTCAGGCTGATCCTCGGCTGGTGATCGCCCATGGGATTCACCGGCAAGATCTCCTCCCCCTGAAGACAATGCAAGGTGTACCACCGTGTACCAGTTGGTGGGGGAAGGTTGGAAAATGGTGGGGGGAGGGATCTTGAAAATCTACTGGTACACGGTCGGCACAGGGCGTTTTTTGGGGTTTCTAGCGGTCCCTAGCGGTACACAGCGGAACTGAAAACAGATAATTTATTGAAAATACGTGACTTATAACAGATCAAGTCCCTCCTCCCCCACCACCTCACCAGATACTTGAGACGCCCTCGTAGGCCAGCAGCAGCGGGTCATCCGTAATCAACGTCAGCTCTTCTTCCAGACTCTGGGCCACCAGCACGCGATCATACGGGTCCTTGTGGTGGAGCGGGAGCTTCTCGAGCCGCAACACGTGGCGAGCGCGGATCGGGAGCACGGCGATGGCGTTGCGCTCGATCTGCGGCGGCAAGAACTGGCTGGGCGGCGCCGGAAATTCCAGGCGGCCAAGCTGGTACTTGGCGACGATCTCCCAGATGCTGGCCACGCTCAGCAGGAGTTGGCCTTCTTCGTAGGCGGCCAGGGCCTTGGCCGATAGGCGCGGGTCCGCCGTGATGGCCCAAAGAAAGACCTCCGTGTCGAGCAGGAGGCGGCCCGAAGCGGGCACCGGAGTCATCGCCAGAACTCGTCCGCCTCGGTCTCCAGCGGGGCGTTGAAATTGGCGGGGACCACGAAGAGCCCCTTGGCCGAACCCGCCCGCCGTTGGGTCTTACGGGCTTCAATCGGCACCAAACGGGCAACGGGACGGCCCGACTTGGTAATGATAACCTCGTCACCCAAAAGGACTTTCTCCAAAAACTTCGAGAGATGAGTCTTGGCCTCGTGGACGCTTGCCTTCATGGATAAATAATAGACTAAGCTATGGACTAAGTCAATTTTTACGCTTGATGCGCGCCAGGTAGATCGAGGTCTTGCCTTCGTGCGAACTGTAGTAGCTGGTCCAGAGCTGGCCGTGGTCCCACACGAAGCCGGGATAGCTGTTGTCGCCGGTCGATGGCAGCTCCAGTTCCGGCGAATACGCGTCGCGCGTTAGCATGCCGACCCGCGTGACGTTCTTCGGAGAGCCGCGATAGTCGCGCCCGCCGCCGATCATGGAGCCATCGGGCAGCACGATGAAGTTGGGGCCGCCAATCTGGTGCCCACTTTCCTTGAACTGCCAGTCGGTGTACGGCGCCTTGGCCACGCCGATCCAAGCCTGCCGGTGCGCCGCTGCCGGCCCCTCTCGGCGCACAAACGCCATGCACTCGCCGCTGGGCAGAAATCGAATCGTGGTCTCATTCGGCCGCCCGCTCACCGGCAGCACCGTGACCAGCTTCCAATCCACTCCGTCCGCGCTCTCCACCAGTTTCAGATGCCACTCGGCGGAGGCGTGACCCTCGGCTGCCGGTGCATCGCCGGGCTTGGCCCGCGTGTGATCGTAGGAAACGCCATAGGCCCGGCCCTTGTACCATGTGACGCGCCACAGCCAATCGCCGTCGGAGAGCACGCGTTGCGGGACCGTCCAAGTGCGGCCATCGCGAGAGAACATCACGCGCGGTTGCCGGCTCTTGAGAATCCTGGTGCCGCCGTACACCGAGCCGCCGGCCACGATCATGAGCCGGTTGTCCGGCGTAATCGACATCTTGGGGTCGCGCAGATCGATGCCCGCTTCGACGACGAGCGCGGACGAAGCCCATTGCTCGCCGTTCTTCGACGTGAGCACGCGGATGCGTCCATCGCCGCCCACGTGACCATCGGCTTCTCGGAAAGTGCAATACCAGTGGCCCTTGAAGCGAATCAGATCGGTGAAGGCATTGTGCGCGCCTTGATCCCAAATCTTCTTCACCGAGACCAGTTCGAGTGAAGCGCCAGCCGCGAGCGTTTGCGCGGCCAGGAGAGAGACTGTCAATGCGATTCGCATCCTGGTAGATTACAGCATGATGGGTCAACCCAAACTGTTCGAGACCGATTTCGGCACCGTAAGGCCCGCCAACCCGCTGTACTGCCACCAGGATTTTCTCGAGAAGCTGGAAGGATACAGGAACAGCCCGCTCTCGCGCCGGGTCGCGTTGCTGATGCAGCATCTGTCGGTGGATGAGAGCCGGCAGCACTACAAGGCCACACGCGGAGAGAATCAGGGCTGGCGGCGATCTCGGCTGGGCGGTAATCAGGGCAGCCACTTCTACGCTTGGTGGGCGCCGCGCACCGCCGCGCCACTGCGGAAGGCGGAGGGGTTTGACCAGGCTCCTCCCGGCAGCATCTTCCTGCGGGATATTCGCCACCATGACGATCATTCCCTGGCCAACCCGCAGACGCTGGCGGCCAACTATCTGCCGGTGAGCGTGCTGGAGTTGCGCAACGAAGAATACGGTCCGGCGCCTTGGACGACGGGGCAAGCCCGCTTTGCCGCGGCGCGCGGACCGGTGCGGTTGCTGAAGGGTCACCCCGGTTCCGGCAAGACCACGGCGCTGCTGCACGCGGCGGATCTGACGGGTGCTTCCCGCGTTCTCTATCTCACCTTTTCCACCGATCTGGCCGCGCTCGCCCGCCAGTATTTTGACCGCTTCTGTTCTTCGACAAAACATTTTCACGTCGCCACGTTTCCGGCCTTCATCCGGGAATTGCTCCATGTCGACCCGCCTCAGATCTCCCTCACCGACTTGCGGAAACGCTTCCGGGCTGACCTTCATTCACACCAACGCCAGATGGGCCCATGGTCCGATCGCGCGTTCGCGCTCTGGGACGAGGCTCACGCGCAATGGGTCGGCGCCGCGGTGCCGGTTGACGCCGGGCGTTTCACCGCCACCGCTGAGCCGCACGTCGACGAGCGAGTTTACAAACAGCGGCGCAGTCGCGATCTCGGCCATCCGGCGGCCACCGCCGCCGCCGAAGTCCTGCAGAGGCTGGAGAAGAACGCACCCGGCACGCTGGCCGCCCGCTACTTTCCCGAACTCGATCTGGCGTGGAAGGCTGTGCAGGCGCTCGCCACCGGAAACGTGCCCGCCGAATTTCTGGAGTTCGATGCCATCGCGATCGACGAGTGTCAGGATCTGACCCCGCTCGAGGCCTTGGTGATTGTGGAGCTGGCCGCGCGAATCGGCCGGCAACGGCAGACGCCGATCCCCGTACTATGGGCAGGCGACGAAGCGCAAACCGTCCGGCCCACTGATTTCGAATGGGCTTGGCTCAACGACATACTTCATCACCGGCTGACCACGCCCACCGAGTTCAAGTTGGTTTCCAATCTGCGTAGTCCGCGGCGCCTGGCGCAGCTGGTGAACGGTGTCTGGGACCTCTACGCCGAGATCAACAAGCGTGACCGCCCCAGCGGTACTTCCTACGCCGAGATCGACGACGATTCATCGGACCAGGTCTTCCACTGCACGGCCGCTCCTGGCGAAGAACTGACGCACATGCTCACGAATCTGGCGACCCGCGAAGGTCTGGCGGTGATTGCGCTGGACGACGAGCTGCGGTCCATCCCCGATGCCCTCAAAGCCAGCGTGCTCACACCGGCCGAAGCCAAGGGCCTGGACTTTCATACCGTCTGTCTGGTGGATGCGGGCAAGCGGCTACATGAGATTGAGAGTCTGGCGGGCCAGTATGACGCCTCCGGGTTGGCTAGCATCGCCAAACGAACCGGCATCGATCAACTGCGTGTGGCCCTCAGCCGCCCCACCGAGCGGCTGATCTGGTTGGACGTCAATCCGCCCACCGCCGTTGTCAACACCGCGCAACGATTTCTGAATCGGTCGGTCGTCTTTGGCAAAGTTTCCCCGTGCGTGCCGTCGGCCGTGTTGGCGGCTCTCGATGAGGAACTGCTCGACGTCGAGGAGCGCATTCAGCGCTGCCAGATCGATGCCCGGCAGTATCTGTCCGTCAAGCCGGACTTGGCTTTGTCCCGCGCGCAGCAGGCCGTTACGTTGCTAGGCGAACGTGAGGCGCGCCTGGCCGTGGCCGACGAAGCCGTGCGCAACACTGCCTACCTCACACTGGCCGAGATCTGTTTCGCTCTGGCGATCCGCCGCGCGCGCTTGAGCGCCGAGTTGGGCAACCCGGATCTATGGATGGAGGCTCACCGCGGCGCCAGCTTTGGACACAAAGCCGGCTTGGCCCAAGTGATCAGCGTGGTGGGAGCGGTGATGCGGGCCTCGATGGAGACTCGTCTGGGCCCGCTCGGAGAGTTTGTACAGGTGTTCTGCACCTTCCGCGATCAGATCGAGCCGTGGCTGGCCGTGGAAATCGAGCCTAAGCTGGGGCCGTGGCTCGACGAACTCGAAGGTGCGGTGGCTGGCGGCGACAACGCCGTCACACTCAATCGCATTCTCCCGCCCTTCTACGACGCGATGCGGCTCCCCGACGCCGAAGCACGTAAAGCCAAACTGCGCCAGCGCTCCATCGGCATGCTGATGAAGAACAAGCGGTATCGTCAGGTGCTCGATGTGCTGGCTACCTTGCCGGAGCCCCAGCCGGAAACCGAAGCGACCTGCCGCCAGGCCCTGGGCGAGTTTGCGCGCGCGGCCGTCCTCTACCAACAGTGCGGTAACCCCAAGGAGGCTCTCGCCTGCCTGCGCGCGATCCCGGATTTTGAGGGCGCCGCCACGTTGATCGCCAAGATCGAGGGTCATCCCGCCGGGCCAGCCTATCGATGGCTGACGGATTTGCAGAAAGTGATTGCGCAGCGTCCGGAGAATTTCAATCGCGTCATGCAGGCGTCAGAGAAGAAGCTGCTCGAGCAGACGCTGGAACGCTCGCTCGGCGTCGCCAGGAAGAAGGCGGCTCCGCGCAAGGCGGCTGTGGCGAAGAAAAAGGCAGAGCCCACCGGCACGGCCCTGCCGCCGCCCCGCAATCGCCGCCGCACGCCCCTGTTCTGACCCGCCAGCAAAAATGGAAAACGCCAGCGCCCAATTCGAGCCGTCCCTCCAGATACCGGCCCGATTCGAGTTGCTGGCGTAAGCCACTCGCGCAGGGTGTGCCGAGCTACTAGGCGGTTGCTACGGCCGCCAACGGCTGCGCGCCCTGCGTGCGAAACTCGTAGTGCTGGATTTCCAGCGCCGCCTTGCCGGGCTCGAACCGCACCACGCGGCCTCGTGCCACCAGCTTCAGCGGGCATGTGTCGTTAAGCTGTGCGGGCCAACTGACAGAAACCTCGATCGTACGACCCGGAAGCAGCACGTGTTCGGTGGTGAACAATATACCAGCGCTGCTGATATTGATGGTCTTGCCCTGCCCGGCTTCCTGGTTGCTCTTTTTGTTCAAAACGCGGTAGCGAATCTCGCGCTCAATGCTGAAGCGCCCTGACTTTCGCCTGTCGGTCATCTGATTACCAGACTGCAATGTGCCCTCCTCTATCGGGAGTCTTGAGGACAATTAGGATCGTCCGAGACCTCTATAGTTTCCCCGGTTGAGGGTGTTCACTCAATAGCAGGAAAGGTACGTTTTTCAGGTGGGGGCGCATAGACCTTTTCATGGTACGAGCCGCGTACGGGAACCTGTTCCGGGTATGATGCCTAGTATGCTTTCCAAACTTTTGACCGCCGTAATGGTTACCTTGGTCCTATCCGCCGTCCCGCTGACCGCGGCTCCCAAGAAGCTGATCCACCCGAAAGAGTTCGCCAAGGGCCGTCCTTTCAGTCCCGGCCTGATGGTGGGCGACACTCTCTACGTCGCCGGCCAGACCGGGCAGGACCTGAAGACCGGCGCGATTCCGGATGACTTCGAGGCCGAAGTGAAGCAGACCCTGGACAACATCGGGCTGGTACTCAAAGAGGCCGGCTTGGATTTTGGCCACGTGGTCTCGGTGAATGTTTATCTCACCGACATGGAATTGTTCCAGCGGATGAACGCGGTGTACATCACGTATATGAAGGAGCCGCGCCCGGTGCGGACCACCGTGGGCGTTGCCAAGCTGGTGGGCAAGGCGCGGATTGAGATCACGGTCATCGCCAGCAAGTAGCGCTAGCTGATGGTCACGCTGTTCCCTTGCCCGCTCACTACCGCACCCTTGTTGTTGTCGCCGGACTGATTCAGCCCTTGCGGATTCTGCGGCGCGGCAACGGCATCCGGGAGCAAGCGCGCCACTTCAGCGGCGAACTCCGGATCTGCCTTGAGCGCCCTGCGCAGGTAAACCAGTAGGGCCTCGCGGTTGTCGGCATCGGCGGGGTCCTTGGCCACCTCGGCGATGGCGGTGGTCGCGGCTTCGCTCTTGGCGAGCCACTTGTCTTTCAGCACGGTCACCAGGGCCTTGCCCGCTTCCGGGAGCACGGCGTCTGTCATCTTGCCCCGGATGTAGTCAAGGTGGGGGAGCAGGAAGTTGAGGGCGGTGAGGGCGAGTTGAGTGGGGTCGAGGCTCATGGCTATTGGGGTTCTCCTGATTTGAGTTTGGCAAATATGGCGATGATGGGGGTGAGGAGTTCGATGTCGGGGGCTGCGCCGGATTCTTGGCACTTGGCGATGTAGGTTTGGCAAAGCTTCGCCATCAGCGGGGCGTACGCGGCGTGCAATTTGACGAAGAGCGGGCGTAGCGTTTGGATGCCTTCGTGAACGAGATTGGCCGCAGCGGCGGGGTCGGAAAGGATTGAGCCGAGTGTGCCCAGGGACTTCGCCAAGTTTGGCAGGAAGGCGTCCGGCCGCGCCTGCGCCAGTAGCCGGTAGACGGCCACGGCCTCGCGCGCCGCCGCCTCGGCTTCCTCCCGCCTCCCCATCGCACTCAACCTGATCCCGTGGTTGTTCAGCGACATTGCCAAGTCCGGCAGGAAGGCGTCCGGCCGCGCCTGCGCCAGTTGCCGATAGACGGCCACGGCCTCGCGCGCCGCCGCTTCGGCTTCCTCCCGCCTCCCCAACTCGCTCAACATGGTCCCGTGGTTGTTCAGGGACGCCGCCAAGCCCGGCAGGAAGGCGTCCGGCCGCGCCTGCGCCAGTAGCCGATAGATGGCCACGGCCTCGCGCGCCGCCGCCTCGGCTTCCTCCCGCCTCCCCAACTCGCCCAACCTGACCCCTTGGTTGTTGAGGAGGCGCGCCAGTTCCGGAGCGGCCTGTCCACGTTGGATCCGCCGGAGCAGCCCAATCAGCTTCTCCGTGACCTCGGCCGCGATCTCCCGCAGCTCAAGCGAGCTGTCAGGCATGTTCGCTTCGAGATCCAACAGCAGCTCAAGACGGGCCGTCTGCGCCAGTTCGCGAATCCATTGCGCCGCCAAGCTGGTATTCACCGACGGTCCACTCGTGGACATCGCCCGCGCGTGATACGGATCATAGAAATCCTGCAGCGTGCGGACCAGCGCCTTGACCGTAGCTCCGCCATTGCGCCGGGCCGCGCGGTCCACTCCGGGCGCCGCCACCAGCAGCAGGAAGGCTTCGCCGACGATGTCCGGCAGGATCACGCGGCCAGGCAGGACATCCTCAAGCTCAGCGGTGAGT
Source organism: Acidobacteriota bacterium (assembly GCA_043730365.1). Lineage (GTDB taxonomy): Bacteria > Acidobacteriota > Terriglobia > Bryobacterales > Bryobacteraceae > VFZP01. The sequence continues at coordinate 7,610 of JAYTKJ010000739.1, forward strand.
TGCCCGGACCCTCCAGGATATTGGAGCCCTAGCGCCTGAGACTCCTCCGTGGCGGCGGTAAGCAGTTCTTCGCGCGAGAGTCCGCCGCAGAGGGTGCTATGGGCCGCGAGATGGGTGAGCAGGCGCGGCGCGGACCGGCCCTTTTCAAGGCGGGTCCGTTCACGGGCGGCGAGGCGCACCGCCAGGTCAGGCCGCGAAAGCTGCAGCGCGCCGAAGAGGCCGGTGTCCCAGGAGGCGAGCGCCGCCATCATCAACACCAGCGGATCGCCCCATTGAGTGGGGGTGAGCAGATGGTCCGCGATCGGGTCATCGGCCGGCACGGGCGTGACGGGGTGAAAGCGGGCGCTGGCTTCGAGCGTGCGGCGTAGAATCTCGCGACGCCGGGCGATCTCTTCCACGGCCGAGATAGGTTCGGCTTCGCCGCCCTGGTAGAACAGCGAGGCGGTGTCAGACGTCTGGCTGTAGTCAAACAGCCGCTGATACCAGCCTTGATTCTGATCGGCGACGCGCTCAAGCAGGAGCAGGCGGAGCTTGGAAAGCGGGGTCCCGTAGCGGGCGAGATCCTGGAGCAGCTCCCGCAAGGCTTCGGCGTGGGAAGCGGCGTAGTCGACCACCACCAGCAGGGGACCATCGCGCTGCAAGACCGGCGCCGAGGCTTGGGCTAGCGCGTGGGGTGGGTCAAAGCGGGAGGCGAAGCCGCAGCCCCACTGCTCTTCGACGCGATTCATCAACTCGTGGGCGAGGCGGGTTTTGCCGGAGCCTCCGGCGCCTTTCACGGTGGACACGGAGATCCGGGCTGGGGCGGCGAGCCAGGTGGTGAGGCGGGCGAGGTCAGCTTCGCGCGACGAACGGGATCGCTTCGAGGTGGCTGTAGAGGATCTCGATCTCGTGGTTGGGGGCGCGGCGGGGCGGACGGTGGAGGGTGAGGTAGGGGCGCTGGCAGACGCTGACATTGTTGCCGTCGCCGCTTACTACCACGGAGATGTTGTTCGACCCGGCCATGACTCACCCGATCATATCGCGTAAGTGAGAAAGCGGGACTGAAGTCCCGCGCAGGCTAAAGCCTACCCTACGCGTGAATCCTGGCTTTACCTAGCGAATCTCCAACAGCTCGATCGCCAGTCCTAACTCGCGTTGGTCCGGGGGAATCGGAGCCGCGCGGTCCACCTCCAGCGTCACGCCAAACCGCGGCCGCCCGTGCAGGGCCGCCGGCAGGGGCACGGCGAAGTCGAATGAACCGGCGCAGCTATCGATGGTGAACCGCGCGGGCTCGCCTGCCGTCTCCAGTGTGACGGCCAAATGCAAAGGGCCGGTCGCCAACTGGGCTGGCGCACAGAACCCTCGCACGTGGAGTTGCGGCTGCTGCTCGTGTCCTGTCCCACTTCCGAGTGAAGCCCTAGCGGATTTGCCCATCCAGCGGTAGCCATCTTGCCGCGGAAACCAGCCGGGCCCCAGCAGGTACTCATAGAAGGCTGTGCCGAGCTCCAGCCGCGAAGGGGTCACCGAAGCTAAACCGGACGTGGAGAGCCGCGTTCTGTAACTGGCCGTCGTATTGCGGAAACGCCCGGCTTCGCCCTCAAAGCGAAAGACCGACGCTTCACCCGATTTCAGCATTCGCAGCGCCACTTCCGCGGGCGTCGTGTAGGGATCGATCGACGGGAGCCACCCGCTGATGTCGATATCGGCCGCCTCGTGCGGCGTGAGGGCCACGCGCGGTGCGCCGATCAGACGGAACGGGCTGTCGGTGAAGCCCTGGGTGAACAGATCCGTGCCGATGCCTTCGAGAAAAATTGTCTGCTCCGGATGCGAGTGTGCCACCTGCGCGACGCCATCCATGATGTTTTCCCACGCCGTACTGCGCGCGCGCGACCGCTGCGTGGACTTCCAGATTCCAAACCACGAGATGGGCACGATGAGCAGGAGCATGGCTGCCGCCAGCGGGCGGGGCGCAGCCAGGAGAGCGGCCGCCAGCGCAATCGCCAGTCCGATGGAAGGCGCAGTGAGGTAGTAGTCGCTGACATGTTTCGGCAGCACCAGATAGATACTCAGTGAAGCGAGAAACCAGCCGATTCCGAACGCCGCTACCCGGTCTCGCCGCCACAGCCGCCAGGCGATCAACCCCGCGACGGCCAGCGCCGGAATCGCCACCAGCCCGGCCGGGAGCCCCGTGAATAACCGCGTTTCGGCGGGCCACACCGCCATCAGCCAGTACCGCGCCAGCGTACGCGGCAACTGTAGACCAAGGTCCACCGTGTAGACCCCGGTTTCCGGTTTCGGCACCGCCAGCGCATGGAGTACGGCAAAGGCGATGGCGGGAGAAATCATCCAGGCCGCGTCCCGCACGGTATGCCGGGCCCATAGCAGCGCGTAGATCAGGAGTAACGCCGGGAAGACAACGTTCGCCTCCAAGACGCCGAAGCCCAGAAGGAAAATCAGCCACGTCATCCCGAGCCACAACCGCCGGCCCGTTTCGCCGAAACGAATGAACGCCGAAAGGCCGGCGAGGAAGCAGCCGGAAATCAGGATCTGGTTGTAGGCCGACACCCAGGAGAGCGGCCACGCCAGCACGCTATTGGAACACCACAGCAGCGCGGCTAGCGAGGCTGTGACCGAACTCCCGGCGATACGCCGCACCAACGCGTAGAGCAGTACCAGGTTGGCGCTCTGCGTCAGGAAAACCAGCGCATGGTAGGGGGCCGCGTTCAGGTCAAACAGCCAGCGAAACAAAAGGAAGAAGGCGCGCTCGCTCAGCGGGCGAATCGTCCCCTGCGCCATGGGTTCAAAGAGCAGCCGCGGCAGATCGCTGCCTGAGTGAAGCATCTGTAGCAGGCCGAGCCAGGCGAAGTCATCCTGCTGGAACCAGCAGTTATAGCCGTGCCAATAGAGCAGCAGATTCAGCGCCAGCACGGGCAGAAGGTAAGGGAGTTCAGCTTTCCAGTGCATCCTATATAACGACTAAGACCTGCAGTCTAGCTTATCCACCTACACTCCAACGTAAGATCTATCCGGGATGCTTGAACTCCTCGAACGCCTCCAACAAGACCTCCGCTTTGCCCTGCGGACGATGCGCCAGCCTTCACCGCCACGGCCGTGCTCACTCTGGCGCTCGGGATCGGCGCCAATACCGCTATCTTCAGCGTTCTTTTATTTTGATACGAGGGACTAGCGCCCGTTTCTGTTGATTCTAGAGGCGTCTCGGACAACCGGGACGCCATTCTTGTTTCTAGCGCCCGCCATGCGACTGGAGACGTAGCCGTTGTAGCCACTGTAGCCACTGTAGCCAGCAACCAGAAACGCTCTGGCGGGGCTACTGTCGCCACCTAGCTAGACCCGACTCCCGTCACAGACTGGCTCAGTCATCAGGCTTTATTGCGTCGAAGAAAGCATCTGACAAGAGCAGATGTCCGAGAGACCACGGTATCAATTCGGCGATATCGTCAAGCTCTGTGCTGATCGCATCCAACTTCATGGCATCAACTGTTTCGTTCTGATTGCGCCTTGCGTTGACAAACATCAGCGATGACGGGTTTTGCATGTTCGTGAAGCGGTCAACGAGAATTCCATGCATGACGTTGTGGCGAATCGTTGCGAGTGTCCGAATGCGACCGATAGGCAACGAGATAGCCGCACCCGCAGGCGTCTGTATGAATCGCTCCGCTGCATCCAAGAGACCTGTGAGTTGCTGGTTGATCCAGAACGCCTCGTCCTTACCATCAAATTTTGCGTCTGCGAGCATGTAGACCAAACACAACTCCAAACCCGACATGGCTAGAGCAAGCCGTCCGATAGCAGCGTGTAGTTCTTGGCTGATGTCCATGGTTCACTTAAATTCCACAAGATCGTATCACAGTCTATTTGGAGTGCCGTGATTCAGAATCAAGCTCAGTGGAAATCTGACGCATCGCCTCAATCTGGAAAGGCTCCATTTCTTTAGTAATTTCACCCTTTTGCTTCCTAAGCAGGTACTCAGTGGCCATGTAGATCGGGATATTGAGATTCTTATCAATGGCGTAGAATCTGTCCAGATCGCTTATGTAGCTCCTAAAAAACCCTGTTGGCAACTCGGTACGTCTATTGCCGATTTCAAGTCCATCGAATAGACCGAAGGCATAAGTTTGTTTACCGGCCTTGGGGCTGACTCTCCAGAATCTCCCATTCACATGTCCAGCCGTGGTTGGGCCGGATTGCCCACTGAGAAGTGCGCTAGTCATCAGACCAGCGAGTACGAGCATTCGCAGCATAATCACTGAATTCTATCTCGTTGAAGCGACGGATGGACAGCGGCGGATGTCTCACGCTAACCGGTCTCGCCGCCACAGCCGCCAGGCGATCAACCCCGCGACGGCCAGCGCAGGAATCGCCACCAGCCCGGCCGGGAGCCCCGTGAATAACCGCGTCTCGGCGGGCCACACCGCTATCAGCCAGTACCGCGCCAGCGTGCGCGGCAACTGTAGACCAAGGTCCACCGTGTAGACCCCTGTTTCCGGTTTCGGCACCGCCAGCGTATGGAGCACGGCAAAGGCGATGGCCGGAGAAATCATCCAGGCCGCGTGACGCACGGTGTGCCGGGCCCACAGTAGCGCATAGATCAGCAGTAACGCCGGAAAGACAACGTTCACCTCCAAGACCCCGAAGCCCAGCAGAAAAATCAGCCACGTCATCCCGAGCCACAACCGCCTGCCGGTTTCGCCGAAACGGATGAACGCCGAAAGGCCGGCCAGGAAACAGCCGGAGATCAGGATCTGGTTGTAGGCCGACACCCAGGAGAGCGGCCACGCCAGTACGCTATTGGAACACCACAGCAACGCGGCTAGCGAGGCTGTGACCGAACTCCCGGCGACGCGCCGCACCAGCGCGTAGAGCAGCACCAGGTTGGCGCTCTGCGTCAGGAAAACCAGCGCATGGTAGGGGGCCGCGTTAAGGTCAAACAGCCAGCGAAACAACAGGAAGAAGGCGCGCTCGCTCAGCGGGCGAATCGTCCCCTGAGCCATGGGTTCGAACAGCAGCCGCGGCAGATCGCCGGCGGAGTGAAGCATCTGCAGCAGGCCGAGCCAGGCGAAGTCATCCTGCTGGAACCAGCAGTTGTAGCCGTGCCAATAGAGCAGCAGATTCAGCGCCAGCACGGGCACAAGGTACGGGAGTTCAGCTTTCCAGTGCATCCTAGATAATGACTAAGACCTGCAGTCTAGCTTATCCACCTACACTCCAGCCCGAGGTTGCGATAATTCGTAGCAGTGGAGCAACAGGCGGAACTCAGGCCTCTGGTGGTCGTGTGCGGGCCGACGGGCTCGGGCAAGAGCGCGCTGGCAGTAGCCTTGGCTGAGCGTTTTTCCGGCGAAGTAGTCAACTGCGATTCGGTGCAGATCTACAAACACTTTGAAATCGGCACGGCAAAGATTGCGCTGGCCGACCGCCGCGGTATTCCTCATCATCTACTCGATGCTGCCGAACCCAACGCCGTGTTCACCGCTGGCGACTATGCACGATTGGCGCGAGCGGCGCTCCACGAAATCTCCGCACGCGGCAGATTGCCAGTGGTAGCCGGGGGCACGGGCTTCTACCTCAGGGCGTTGCTGGACGGTTTGTTTGAAGGTCCACCGCGGAACGAAGCGTTGCGTGGGCGGCTGCAGGCGCGGGAATCGCGCCGGCCCGGTTCGCTGCACCGGCTACTGAGGCGGTGGGACACGGCGGCGGCGGCGCGTATCCATGAACACGACACCAGCAAGCTTACACGTGCCCTGGAGGTCATGTTGGCCGAAAAACAATCTCTGACAAATGTGTTTGCGCGCGGGCGTGACCCGCTTACCGGCTATCGCGTGCTGAAACTGGGGCTGAATCCGCCGCGCCAGGAATTGTACGAGCGCATCGAACGGCGCGCCAGAGAGATGTTCGATCAGGGTCTGCTAGCGGAAGTCCGCGCACTGATAGCGCAAGGCTGGCCTACCACCGTCAAGCCTTTTGAGGCACTCGGTTATGCGCAGGCGTTGGCCTGCCTTCACGGAACCGTCACGCAAGATCAAGCCATCGCCGAAACGCAGATGCATACCCGGCGCTACTCCAAACGGCAGTGGACCTGGTTCCGCCGTGAGCGGGATATGGAATGGCTGGACGGTTTCGGCGCCGAGCCTGCCGTGCAACACACGGCGATACAGCGGGTTGCGCAGTTTCTTGCGCAAGAGTGATTTTTTTCGCAACCGAAAGCGGAACTTTTTCCCTCTGCCGTCGTATATGTAGGTGTGCGGCAAACGGAGCAAGCAAGCAACGGGCCGCAGAGAATAAGGAAGCCGGCTCAGACCTGAGCGCAGGCTAATCCGGCAGACCGGCGTGATCGCCTCGAAACAAGAGCGCTGGTTTGCGTGGCGTCCCCCGTTCGTGGGGAGACCATTCAATCAAATTCAGACTTAGGAGATTACTCGAAATGTTTAAGAAGCTCGTGGTGTCTTTTGCCCTCGCCGGCTTGGCCGTTGCCTCGGCTGCCCAGCACAGGGTCACGCTATTTGAAGAGTCCGTCGTCAACGGCACAACGTTGAAACCGGGTGAATACAGGCTGGACATCACCGGCGACAAGGCAATGCTGAGCCGCGGCAAGCAGAAAGTGGAAGCGATCGTTTCTCTGCAGAAGGCCGATGCCAAGTACGGCACAACCTCGGTACGCTACACCGCGGGCGAAGGTAAGTTCCGGGTGCAGGAGATTCGCGTGGGAGGCACCGACACCCGCGTGGTGTTCGATGGCGCCGCGAACGCAGCGGCCGGCGGACGGTAACCGGGATTTGAATGTGAATGGCGCGGCGTAGGCGGCGCGCACCGGCAGAGCCTCAGATGAGCTACTGTGCCGGTGTGACGCCGCCTACTCGCTTTTAGTGTTGACTCTGAATTACTCCGAGATCTCAACTCGCCACTCTCCACTTTGACGGCGAACTGCCGGACTACCGGCCTGTTGGCGCCGCCCGCCGCCGCGGAGATGTCAAACTGCTCAAGCATGGCGCGGCCATTGACTCGCACATCGAACCGGCGCCGGCCCGCTTGAGTAGATCGCGCGATGAGCGAGACGTGCGATAGAGATCCACCAGTCGGTCCCTTCCACCACCGCGTCAATGCGGTTGGCTTGGCCGCCGGTAAATGCGGCATCTGAACTGAAGCTGCCCTCCTCCTCGTTACTCTCGGTGTCTCGATGTTAGGCGGTGAACCCTGGCGGAAGTAAGCATTGGGTAATCTTAGTGCCGGATCCGGTGGCGCGATCACTGGGCCTTGCTACACTGAGGAAGCCCCCATGCTGCGGTTTTCGGTCTTTTTCCTGTGGATTACCGCGGCGGTGTCACCAGTTCTGGCGCAGACCTACCTGGTGGCCCCCTTCTCCAATCGAACCAAGGTGGCGTCATTTGACTGGCTGGGTGAGAGTCTGGCTGAGACGATTCGCGAGACCCTGGTTGAGGAAGGCTTCTCGACGATTGCACGGGATGACCGCGAAGAAGGCGCGCGCAAGCTCGCCCTCAAGTCGCTATCCCAACTGAGCCTGGCTTCCCTGACGAAGGTATGTCATTCGACAGGCGCCGAGCGGCTCCTCTACGGACACGTCGAGTACTTACCTGCCGCCACGCCTGCAAGCACCGAAGGCAGCGCTCCTCCTCTTCCTACTACTGTGCCCGCCGCGAGCCGCGGCGCGTTACGGGTGACCGCCAGAGTGCTGGACGTAAACGACGTCGTGCAGATCGGCGAGTTTTTCGAATCCGGCCCGGTCGAGGAATTGGCTAAGCTGGAAACCGATCTGGCCTGGAAGATCCAACGCTGGGCCAAGCCTGACCGGCGCATTGAACTCGACGAATTCCGGCGGCGTCACCCGGCGGTAAAGAACGCCGCGCGCGAGAACTACATCCGGGGCTTGATGTCGCCGTCCGCCGAGCAGCGGCATCGACTGTTGACCCAAGCCGTCCGCCTGGATCCGCAGTTTGTCCAGCCGGCATTCGTGCTGGGGCGCGAACACTTTCTGAAGGGCAACTTCCGCGAGGCCTTAGGGTGGCTGGACCGCATTCCCGCGCGCAGCCTGCATTTCGTGGAGGCCCGGTTCCTGCTGGCGCTGTGCCGGCACCAGCTCAGCGAATTTGAGGCGGCCCGGCAGTTACTCGAGGAGATTGCGCCGCAACTGCCGGCTCCGGAACTATGGAACAATCTCGGCGCCGCGCAGGCCCGCTTGAACCAACCGCAGGCGATCGACAGTTTCAGGAAGGCGCTGGAAACCGATACCAGCGACTCGGACTATCACTTCAACGTCGGTTACACTCTTTGGAAGCGCGGCGAGTTTGAGACCGCCGCCAATCATTTTCGCGCCGTGCTGGACCGGGCGCGGGACGATCAGGACGCCATTCAATTGCTGGGGCGGTGCCTGAAGAAATCGGGTCCACGCGCCGGCGATTGGCGCAGCGAAGGGCTGGAGCGCCTCAAGGAAAACTATGAAGAGCCAGGCCCCCGTTAATTCTTTTTTATTTCCACTCCATTCGGGTCCGGACTTTGGATATAATTCGAGGAGTTCATGTTAGAAGCCTTTGGGGTGAGTGACCC
>JAYTKJ010000740.1:0-12989 GCA_043730365.1 Acidobacteriota bacterium
TCTACTTTGACGCATCCGGGCAGAAAACGTCACGCCCCATTTTGGCCTGGGCCCGTTCCAGTGGATAATCAAAGATCAGCTCGATCAGCAGATTTTCAAAATGCCTTTTTGTTTCAAGAACCTGGAGCTTGCCGGAGCCGTGTTGGCCGAACCGCGGGTATTTGCCGACAACCGCGGTTTGTTCCTGGAAACCTACAAACGGTCCGACTTTGAGCGCGCCGGTATCCCCGGCGAGTTCGTGCAGGAGAATCAATCGGTTTCGCACCCCGGAACCTTGCGCGGCCTCCACTATCAGCAGGCGCCGAAAGCACAGGGCAAGCTGGTGCGGGTGGTAGCGGGCGAAATCTTTGACGTGGCGGTGGACATGCGCCGCGACTCGCCCACCTGCGGCCGTTGGATCGGAGTGACCCTGTCGGCCGCCAACCGGCACATCCTCTACGTGCCGCCGTGGTGCGCGCATGGATTCTATGTCACCGGCGATCATCCCGCCGAAGTGCTGTATAAGACCACCGGCGAATACTCGCTGATCCATGAGAGAGGCTTGGTCTGGGACGATCCGCGGCTGGCCATCGCCTGGCCCGGCGAGCCCGCTTTGATCGCCGACAAGGATCGCCAATGGCCCCCTTTCGAGCCCATCGACTGGACTGAGAGCGCCGGAGTAGGAGACCAATCGTGAAAGGCATCCTTCTGGCGGGCGGCAGCGGCACGCGATTGTTCCCCATCACCGAAGCGGTGAGCAAACAACTGCTGCCGGTTTATGACAAGCCGATGATTTACTACCCGCTTTCAACACTCATGTTGGCGGGGATTCGCGAAATCCTGATCGTGTCTACGCCGCTCGATCTGCCGCTGTACCGGCGGCTGCTTGGCGACGGCGAGCGTTTCGGCATCCGGCTCGAATATGCTGAGCAACCACGTCCGGAGGGACTGGCCCAGGCCTTCCAGATCGGCAAGGATTTCGTGGCAGGGGGACCGGCCGCGCTCATCCTCGGCGACAACCTCTTTTACGGGCACGGCATCTCGGCCCAGTTGCAGCGGGCCGCCCGGCTCAAGGAGGGAGCGACGATTTTCGGGTACTGGGTCCGCGACCCCGAACGCTATGGCGTCGTGGAGTTCGATACTGCGGGCCGCGCCGTTTCCATTGAGGAAAAGCCCGCCAAACCGCGCTCGCACTACGCCGTGGTCGGCCTATATTTTTATGATTCCAGCATCACCGAGGTGGCCCAATCGATCAAGCCGTCGGCGCGCGGTGAGCTTGAGATCACCGATGTGAACAACGTCTATCTCAAGCGCGGCAATCTCAAGGTCGAGATGTTCGGCCGCGGGATCGCGTGGCTCGATACCGGCACCCACGAATCGCTCCTCCAGGCGGGCAACTTCGTTCAGACCATCGAGCAGCGGCAAGGGCTGAAGATCGGCTGCCCGGAGGAAGTAGCCTTCAACATGGGCTTCCTGACCGCGGCGGACGTGGAGCGGTTCACTCAACGCTACAAGAATTCCGGCTACGGAGACTACCTGCTTGAACTCGTCCGATCGCCCCGTCAGTAGTCTGCTGGCGGCGCGGATTCTCGAAGATGCCGAATTGATCGGCGAGATGTTGGCGCTGACGCCGGACGGCCGCGGCGGTTGGCAACCAGACTGGCCGCCCAGCATTGCGGGCGAGCCGCCTTTCCCGATGGCCCAACTCTCCGCGCATTTGGCCGAGTCACTCGCCGGCGTTTGTGCCTGCCTCCACCGCCTCTATCCCGTGGAATTGGCTCACTTCGACAATCTTGGCCAGTCAGCCGCTTCGTTTGCCACCCTGCATCAGGCAGCCCGGGCAGGCTTTGACCTCTTGTCCGACGCTGATCTAACCCGGCCACTGCCCACCGTTTTTTCTCCCGAAGGCGCCCCATTCCTGGAGACACTACTGATCAATTGGAAGCACTTGTTGCAACACGGGCACCAGCTATTTCTCTATCTGAAGTTGATGGGAGTACCGGTGAGTACCCGGCATCTCTATCGCTTCCGGTAATGAGCACAAAAAAATTGTCGGGAACCGTGTCGCCATCACCGGGAATTTAACGCTTACCTTGCCAGAGAACAAACGAACGGAGACCGCCTATAGCCTGCCTGCGGCAATCCGGCGTCGTGATATGATGTGGCGGAACTTTCTTGGCTGGCTTAGAGGGAAAATGCGCCCGAACCGGGAATCTTCGTCGCTCAGTGAGGACGTTGGCGACTTACTCCTTCGTTGGAAGGAGCCACAGGCACGAGACCGGCTGTTCGCGCTGATTTACCCTGAGCTGCGGCGCGTGGCCGACGTGCGGATGCGCCGGGAACGTTCCGACCACACCTTGCAACCAACCGCCTTGGTGAACGAGGTCTTTCTCCATCTGGTCCGCCTGGACAGCATCAACTGGCAAAGCCGGGCCCATTTCCTAGCCATCGCGTCCGAAGCGATGCGCCGTGTCCTGGTGGATCATGCTCGGGCCCATTCGGCACAGCGCCGTCCAAGCGGCGGCACTCGCGTACCGCTTGACCCTGAGCAATTCACGGCCGGGACGGACTTTACCCAGCTCATCGAACTGGACCAACTCCTGCACCGTCTGGCAGAGCGCGGCCCCCGTTTGGCGCGCGTCGTCGAACTCCGCTATTTTGGCGGGCTCAGTTTTGAGGAAGTCGGCGAGGTGCTGGGCATAAGTGACCGCACCGCCATGCGCGATTGGCAGATGGCGCGCGCCTGGCTTTTCACCGCCATGAACCCGGAGGTACCCGATGACACCCGATCAGAGGGCCCGCATCAATCGGCTGATTGATGCCGCGCTTGACCTGACCGAACCGGAGCGGTCCGCCTTCATTGACTCCGCTTGCGCTGGCGACGAAACCTTGCGCCATGAAATAGACGAGTTGCTGGCGGGCGGTGGAAGCGCCGAAGGGTTCCTCTGCGATGAAGCTGCAGGGGACGGGCGCGTGGAGCCTGTATTCGAGAGCGGGCAGGTGGTTGGTGAGCGCTTCCGGATCGTCCGGTTCCGCGGCCGGGGTGGAATGGGCGAGGTTTACGAAGCCTATGACGAGCGGCTGAGAGTCCGGTTGGGGCTGAAGACCCTGCGAGCCGATCTCACCCCCGACCCCGACGCGCTCGATCGGTTCCAGCGGGAAATCAGGGTGGCACACGAAGTAACTCACCCCAATCTCTGCCGCGTTTTCGATCTGGTGGAGCATCGCCAACCGGCGGGCGCGGCAGGGGACGGTGGCGGCGCGGTGATCACCTGCCTCACCATGGAGTGGTTGGAAGGGGAGACCCTGCAAGCGCTGCTTGAGCGGGCGCGCCCTCTGCCTATTGACGACGCGCTTTCCTTGGCCCGTCAGATTGCGTCCGCGCTTGACGCTTTACACCTGGCCGGAATTATCCACCGCGATCTGAAGCCCGGCAACATCATGCTGGTGCAGCAGCCCGACGGTTCTCTGCGGGCGGTGGTTACCGATTTTGGACTCGCCAAGCCCGTCTCCGGCGGACGAGAGTGGTTCGAATCCAAGAACGATGCTCAAGCGGGCGCGCCCTACTTCATGGCGCCCGAGCAACTGCGGAACGAGCGTCCCACTGCCGGCTCGGATCTCTACGCTTTTGGACTAGTTCTCGATGAGATGGTAACCGCTTCGCGCGCCTTTAACGCGGGTTCGCTCGGGGCGCTCTACTACCAACGGTTGTGGGAGCAGCCCATTCCGCCTTCGGCACGCGCCCACGGCCTGCCACCGGCCTGGGACCGCGCCATCCGCAGTTGCCTCGACGCCGATCCTGCCGGACGTCCCGCGACGGCGGGCGAGGTTATCCACGCTCTCGCGACGCAGGAGCTGTTGCCTGAGCCGCAGCCGTTTTGGGAGACCAAACCCGCGCCTGCGCCGCCGCCGCCGCCGGAACCAAAGCCGCAGAGGCGTTGGATGTTCGGATCGGCCCTGGCGCTGGTCCCGTTGATCGCCGGCTTGGTGGCGGTGAGCGGCGCTCTAAGTACCGTTGAAACCTCCGTGAAGGTATTCGACATCGACACCTCCGGCCTCGGCCAGGAGCTCGAGTATCTTTCGCGCGGCACCACGGCGGAGTTGCTGCGCCGGCTCACGCACCTGGAAGGGGTCCGGGTGATTCCGGCGCGGACCACGCGGCGGTTGGCGGCCGATTCTGAGGGCGGCGGCAGCCACTTCCTGCTCGACGGTTCGCTGATGCTGCATGATGGCGGGGCCCGCCTGTCCATGAGCCTCGCCGACACCAGGGACGGCTCGCTGGTCTGGTCCGAGGTGTTCGCCGGCCGGGTTCTGGACGACCCGGTGGCTTTCCAGACCCGCATCGCTCAGGGAGCCGCGGTTGCCCTGGAACAGCGCGTCCTGGCCAAGAATTTCGCGGGCGGGAAACTGCCGTTGCTGGCGTCCTTGGCGGCGCCGGTGCAAAGTCTACTTGGGCGGGGACTGATCGCGCAGGTTCCGCATGCACCCACGGCCGATCCGCAGGCGCTCAATCTCTACATGCGCGGCAGCAAGCTCTATGAAGAGGTTTCGCCGGCCAGCGCGCAGGCCGCCCTGAGCCATTACGAGCGGGCGCTCGCACTCGATCCCAAATTCGCCCTGGCCATGTCGGCATCGGCGGATGCCTACATTTACCTCAAGAACCACGATGCCGGAAACGCTCCCGCGTACCTGGCAAGAGCCCGTGAGTTTGCCGATTCCGCGGTGAAGGCGGACCCGTTGCTGGCTGAAGGTCACGCCGCTTTGGCGGCGGTGCGTCAAGCGTCCTGGGACTGGGAGGGTGCCGGGAAAGGCTATCGGGAGGCGCTCCGCTTGCGGCCCGGATTCGCCCGCGCGCACCGCTGGTACTGCGGGCTGATTATGCAATTCGGGCGGTTTGACGAAGCGCTCGCCCATGGCAGGAAGGCGATGGAGCTTGATCCCTATGATCGCGCCACGCCGGCGACATACGGACTGTATCTCTTCCTGGCCGGGCGTTATCGCGAGGCGCTGGCCGTCATTGAGCCCGCCGTCCAGGAGGTGGAGAGCCTGGGCACGCGCTACAATCTGGCGCAAGTCTATGCGCGGCTCGGTTCTCTCACCCAAGGAGTGGAAAGTCACGAGTACTTCGGCAAGGCGCTCGAGCAGATCCGTCTTATTGAATCCACGGAGAAACGAGCCAGTCAACCCGCCTCGGCTGCCAGCCTTCCGTCGCTAGCGGATCAATTGTATGCGCTCGTGCACTCTCTGGCTGGCGATCGCGCGGCCGCCGAGCCTTACTTCGCCCGCCTGCGCGAAGAATTTCGTCAGCGCCGCATCCCGGCGTTGACGGTCGCCTGGGTTTACGCCGCACAGGGCCGTCTGGAAGAAGCTTTGTCCGTTCTAGAGCAGGCGGTCGCTTACCGCGATCCGGCTCTGCTCTACATCAAGGTCGTGCCGTTTCTTGAGAATCTGCGCGGCCAACCGAGGTTCGAGGCGCTGCTGACACAGATGCGCCTCTAGCAAGAGAGAGAGAATCATGGCCACAAAGAAGAAGAGTCCCGCTAAGAAGAAAACCGGAGCCAAATCGGCTTCTCAGAAGTCCAATCCCATCCCAGCGACGATCACCCACCCGAGCTTTTCGGTGTTGACTATTACTCACCCGAGCTTTGCGGTGGCGACTATTACTCACCCAATGTTTGGGACTTTGGTGAAGAGCAACGTGCGCGGCAAGAAGATCAAGTCTGCTAAGCGTCCGGATGGCTCTGTCTTTCTGACGCTGGAGGACGAGTGAGCGCGCAAGCGCTCACCTGGCCAATCGTTAGGCCGGCGGAGACCTTGCGCGCCGAGGCCGTCGCTCTCGTTGAGCACGGAAACCTTGGGGCCGCCGAAGAGTTGCTCCGCCGGGCCCTCGAACACGAGCCCAATGGCGTCGAGTGCCTCCGTGAGTTCGGTCTAGTCCTGGCAGCCAATGACCGTTGGGCTGAGGCGGGCGAGTACTTTCGCCGCGCCGCCCGCTTGTCGCCTGGCGATGCGAATCTGATGGGAGAGCTCGGCAGGGCTCTTTTGAAGAATGGTGACAACGCCGCTGCCGTCCCGATCCTGCGTGCCGCCTGCCAGCTATCGCCGAGAGATGCCCGCTTGTTCTATCGGCTGGGTTTGGCTTTGTGGGAACTTGGCGAGAAACGCGAGGCGTTTGACCAGCTTTCGCGATGCATCGAACTGGATGCCAGTTTCGCTCCGGCTCTTCGCCACCTGGGCGAGTGGCGCCAGGAGACTGGCCACTCACACCGGGCCCTCGAACCGCTTCGACGCTACCTGCAACTGCGCCCCGGCGATCTTGTCGCAAAAGCACTGCTGGCCAACGTTCACTGGAGTTGCGGAGAGTTGGAGAATTGCCTGACCCTCACCCGCGAATTAATCGATACCGGCTCCGTGCCACCAGCCTTCCACTCTACGCACCTGTGCGTTTTGTGGCATCGTCAAGGCGAAACGGCGGGCAGCCTGCGTGCCGCCGCCGCCGAATGGGGTCGCGTGGCGAGGGCCGACGCGCCGCCATCTCCCCGATCGTTCGATGACCCAAACCCTGAGCGCAAACTGCGGGTGGGCTACGTGACGCAAGAATTCGCTGCGGGCTCGGGTTTCCATTTCATCCTTCCGTTCCTGCGCGATCACGACGTCAACCAGTTCGAAGTCTTTGTGTATCACACGAACGTTGCCTCGGACCGATGGACTCGCCGGGCGCGCCCCTGGGCCGACCATTGGCGGGCCCTGCAGGCGCACGCCGACGTCGCCGCTGCGATCGCGGCCGACAGGATCGACATCCTCGTTGACCTTTCAAACCACTATGGGTCTCATCTGGTGCTGTTTCAGGATCGGCACGCGCCCGTGCAATTGACGTTTCCGGACTATCCCGGCACCACCGGCGCGGCTCACATCGACTACGTCTTGACTGACGACTGGGTCTGCCCACCTGGCTTCGAGGATCAGTATACGGAGGAGCCACTCAAGCTCGGTTCCGGCTATCTCCCCTACGCCCCGCCCGCCTCGCCGCGGATCAAGCCGTTGCCCGCGCTACGGAACGGTTTCGTAACGTTCGCGCTGCTTCAGCGGCCGGCGAAGATGAATGGCGCCGTGTGGGATGCGGTCGCCCGGGTTCTGCAAGCCGTGCCCGGTTCGTCGCTGTTGATTCATTACCACGCCGAGGAGCTTGACGACTCCGAATCACCCGTGCGGAGACGCTTCGCCGGTGAGTTGGAGTCGCGTGGCGTTTCGGCTAACCGCCTCCGCTTCCGCGGCCGAGCCTCGCTGGCCGATCATCTGGCGCTGTTTGGCGAGTTCGACATCGCCCTGGACACCTTCCCGTACAACGGGCAAACCACCACGTGCGAGTGCCTGTGGATGGGCGTGCCGGTGGTGACGCTGCGCGACGAAATCCACGCCGGTCGCGTCGCCTACGAGATTCTGGATCGGGTCGGGCTCGGCCATCTGGCGGCGGGGTCCGTGGATGAGTACGTGTCCATCGCCGCAGCCCTGGCTGCGGACACGGCCGCACTGGCCAAGCTGCGGCGGAAGCTGCGTTCGATGGTTCGCCGGTCGCCGCTGGTGGATGGTTCGGTGGTCAAGGGAATTGAAAACGCTTATCGGGAAGTTTGGAGAAAATGGTGTCAACGACAAAACGTACGGAAATAGAAAAAGCTGTGCTGCCTCCATACGGAGCCCTGCCGGAGGGCCACACGCCCTCAAAAGATGCGCCATCGGACTGGAGGGACAAGCCCCAAGATTTCGGGAAGCTGCTGGACGGGAACTTGCGAGACTTTCGGCGGTTACTCTGGCCGAAGGATGACATGGGGCGGAAGATCGAGTTAACCAAAGTCGACCTGGCGCTGTTGCTTCAGATTCGCGCCGACCGCCTTTTGGATGAGTTGCCGGACTCCTCCGTACGCTCCTGGAAATGCAACACTCATCGGAAGTTTTTCGAGCTCGAAGATAAAGGCCAGCAACTCGGCGAATTGCATCGCCAGTATGATCGCACTGCCGATCAAGTGTTGGTGCTCGACGGCATACCGAAGTTCTTCATCGAAGGTATCTTCCACAAGATGACCGCCGGGGCGATCTTTTTCTTCAAGCAAGAGTTGCAGCGCCTACGACCCTATCAAGCTGCGCATATCCTCGGGCCTACGGCGTTCAGTTACGAGGCAGCCACGGCGGCGGGGCACCCCTCCATGATCAGCGGCCACTGCATTCAGGGCGTGATGGGAGGTGTTGGGATTTTCGAGCGGCTGCTGCTGGACAAGATACCCTTCTCGGAGGATAGTTGGACCGCTCTCCAGCAATTCATCGTGGACTTCGGAGACCGGCGCGTCATGGCCGGCGTTCATTATCCGAGCGACAACATTTCCTCCTGGTTGCTGGCGCTCGATCTCTGTAAACGCGTTTGCCACCCGAGTGTAGCCGTGGAAGTCAAGCAGCACCTATGGACTG
The DNA here is from genome assembly GCA_043730365.1 of Acidobacteriota bacterium. Classification (GTDB taxonomy): domain Bacteria; phylum Acidobacteriota; class Terriglobia; order Bryobacterales; family Bryobacteraceae; genus VFZP01. The sequence goes on from JAYTKJ010000740.1 coordinate 8,440, forward strand.
CCATCTCCACCCGCAGCATCGTCTACAAGCGGATAGAAGCGGCCATCGACAACAGCAAATCCCACGTGTACAAACCCGCCTGGGACGAACTTCAGAAGCGGGCCGCCAGCTAAGCTATCGCCTCTCCGCAGCGCAATGAGCGATCGCACTGCGCAACTTTTGCGGATCCACTGGCTTGGTGAGATAGTCGTCCATGCCAGCCTCCAGGCATCGGTCCCGATCGCTTTGCATCGCGTGCGCAGTGAGCGCAATGATCGGCACAGGAGTGCGATCCTGGCTGGCCTCGCGTAGGCGAATCTCGCGCGTGGCCTCATAGCCGTCCATTTCCGGCATCTGGCAGTCCATGAGTATCAGGTCAAACCGGGTGTCGCCGGAATCGTCAATCGCGGCCAGCGCCGCCCGCCCGTTGGCCGCCAAAGTCACAGTGTGGCCCATCTTTGAAAGCAGCCCCATCACCACTCTCTGATTGACCACGCTGTCCTCGGCCACCAGGATGCGGAAGTCCCGCCGATCGGCCTCGGCCGGTAGTGGCGCCGCGGCCAAGTCCGGGGCGGCGGCCGCCTCAGGCAGAGGCAGCCAAAAGGAGAACCGCGAGCCCACCCCGGGCGTGCTCTCCACATTGATGCGGCCCCCCATCAGTTCGACCAGGCGTTTGGAGATCGTTAGCCCCAGCCCCGTGCCCCCGTAGCGGCGGGAGGTGCTGCTATCTGCCTGCGTGAAGGGATGAAACAGACGCGCCAGTGTGCCCGCGTCGATCCCGATGCCGGAGTCCTCGACGCAGAACCGAATCATATTGCCACCCACGGATTCCACCTGCAGCCGCACCCGGCCGGCAGCCGTGAACTTGACGGCGTTGGACAGAAGGTTGAGCAATACTTGGCGGATCCGCGCGCCATCGCCTTCCACATACCGCGGCATGGCCGGGGCGATCGCCAACTCGAGGTCGAGCCCCTTGGCCGTGGCCGCCAGCGTAGCCGGGATCGCCGCCGAGCGCAGCAGTTCCGGCAATTCTACGACCCCGGTTTCCAGAGTCAGCTTCCCGGCTTCGATCTTGGAAAAATCGAGAACGTCGTTGACCACGCCGAGCAGCGCATCGGCGCAGGCAGAGATGTCGTCCACCATGCGCCGCTCTTCCGGATCGAGCCGCTGACACCCGGACGCCAGTAATTGCGACAGACCCACCACGCCGTTCAGCGGCGTGCGGATTTCATGGCTCATGTTGGCCAGAAACTCGCTCTTGGCCGCGTTGGCCCGGTCCGCCGCCTGCTTGGCGCGCCGGACCCGCAAGTTCATCCAACCGAGCAGGCCGATGGCGCACGAAAGAGCTCCGGCGAGCAGCCAGGCCCGCCGCGAACGGTCCTCGGATTCTTTGAGTTCGAAGATCGCGTTGGTTTCGAGCGCCGTCGTCATGTTCCAGTTGGAGAAGATGCGCACCAACGTACCATCACGAGCCATATCCATGATCCGGGAGCGGAGCCGGTCAGCCACCCAGGCTGCCTCGGGGGTTGAGGCGACTGCCGAAGAGAACTGCGCGTCGTACAAAACTCTAGTCCTCAGTTCGACGCCCTCGCAGGCCGTTGGCCGGTTGAGCAGTGCGGCCTGAATCACCCGCGTTTCAACAAAGCCGGCGTCCACTTCGCCTGTGCAGACCGAGATGATCACGTCTTCGCGGGTTGGCTTCTCAATCCGCTGCGCATCGGGCAGTTGCTCAAGGGCAAGACTGCGAGTGCGCACGGCTGAAACCATCGAGATACGGCGCGGAGCGGCCTCCGGATTGCTGCCTTGCCGGTCTGCTCGGGAAAGCAGGCAGTAGAAAGTCTGCAGCCATCCCTCGCTCAGGTGGAATCGCTTCTTACGCTCCTCGGTCACGGCCACCATGGGCCAAACATCCACCTTCTGTCTAACCAGTGCTTTGTCGGCCCCTTCCGGCAAGTCAACCCAGTTGACTTTGAGACCCGCCCGCCTTGCTGCCTCCTCTATTACTTCAGCGGCGGCTCCCGAATAAGTGTTTCCCGGGCCACGGACGTAGTATGGCGGCGACTCGGCAAAGCCCACCCTAAGCGGCCTGGGCCAGGCCTTCAGAGAGTCCACCGACCCGACGAATCGCCAGCCACCCAGCAGAGCAACGCCGGTCAGCGCAACCACAGTGACTAGAACTGCCACGGTAGGCAAACGCCAGCGTTGGTGAGTTGAATCCAGCATGGGCCACCTCTATTCTAATCGGCCCATTTTCCGCTTGTCTGAGCGAGGATCCTTCGTCACAGCTTCAGATTTGGATAACCTATAGTCAGGATGCTTAGACTGTTTGGACTCTTGGCCGTGCTTGCCTCGTGGGTGGTGGGCGCGCCGCCGCAGACTCATGTTCCCGCCTCCGCTTTTGATAGAACGGTGCTGCCGCTGCTTAACCGGAATTGCGCGGCATGCCACAACGATCGACTGGCTTCCGGTAGTCTCAATCTTTCCGCGTTCGCCACTCCCGCCTCCCTGGCCCAAAACCGCGACGGCTGGGAGCGGATCATACAACGAATCCGAAATGGCGAGATGCCTCCCAAGGGCACGCCGCAGCCCGCCGCCGCACAAGTTGAAGGACTGATCAAATATGTCCGGGCTGAACTTGAGCGAGCCGATCGCAATGTGAAGCCGGATCCGGGCCGCGTGACCGCCAAGCGTCTCAATCGGGCCGAATACGCCAACACGATCCGCGATCTGCTGGGCGTCGATTTTGCCGCGCAACGCGATTTTCCCACCGACGATTCCGGCCACGGCTTTGACAACATCGGCGACGTCCTCACCATCTCGCCTCTGCTGATGGAAAAATACGTCAACGCCGCCGAGCGAATTGCGGCCCGGGCCTTAGGCGCCGACCCGCTCCCCGCCAAGCCCCTCGAGTTTGAGTATCACGTCAAGAACAAGACCGTGCGGCGTCCGGATTTCTCAACCATCGAAGCCACGCACCGTGTGGAATGGGATGGCGAGTATATCGTCCGCGTTGGCTTGCCCGGCGAGCGCGCCAAGGACGCCAAGCCGGTGACGATGGGTTTCTGGATGGATGGCAAGCTGCTCCATAGCATGGCGGTCGAAACCAAACCCTCGGGCCTCGTCTACTTTAACCCTTATTCGATGGAGGAATTCCGGGTGCCGCTGCCGGAAGGAGACCATACATTCAGGGCCGGTTTCATTGATGATCCCGCAGTGAAAGGCCTGACGCAAAAACAGGCTTACGACAGCAAGACCAACAAGTTTCTGGATTCGATCACACTCGTGGGCCCATTCCCGCTCAAGACCGAGCGCGCCAGTCGCAGGAAAGTCCTGACCTGCGATCCTCACACGGGCGGCGCAGCCTGTGTCGATCGAATTCTGGGCTCCCTGGCCCGGCGTGCCTACCGCCGTCCGGTTACCAAGGCGGAGGTGGCCTCGCTGGCTCGCTTTGTGGGCTTGGCCAAATCCGAGGGCCAATCAGTCGAGCAAGGCATCCAATTGGCGATTCAGGCGATGCTGGTTTCCCCCCATTTCCTGTTCCGTGTCGAGCGAGACCCGGATGCTTCTAATGCGGCCCAAGTGCATCGGATTTCCAATTTCGAGCTCGCCTCGCGCCTGAGCTATTTCTTCTGGAGCTCGATGCCGGACGACGAGTTGCTCACGCTGGCCGAAACCGGCAAGCTCGCCTCGCCCGCTGTGCTGGACGCTCAGGTCAAACGTCTCCTGGCCGATCCTCGCGCCGCGGCCTTCGCCGACAATTTTGCCGGGCAGTGGCTCGAGACGCGGAACCTGGACAGCGTCAAGCCCGACCCCCAGAAGTTCCCCGATTGGGGTCCGGATCTCCGCGATGCCATGAAAGCCGAAACGCGCCTGTTCTTTGAGCACCTGTTGCGCGAGAACAAGCCGATGTCTGAGTTCCTGGACGCCAATTATTCTTTTCTGAATGACCGGCTGGCCCGCCACTACGGCGTCCCAGGTGTCACCGGTCCGGAGTTCCGGCGAGTGGAGTTCACCGGTCCGCAGCGTGGCGGCATCCTCAGTCATGCCAGTGTGCTCACGGTGTCCAGCTACCCCACTCGCACCTCGCCGGTGATCCGCGGCAAGTACGTGCTGCAAAACATTCTCGGCGCGCCGCCCCCGGCTCCGCCCGCCGACGTTCCGCCGCTTGACGAGGAATCGGTGGGCAACGTGGGTTCCTTGCGAGTGCAGTTTGAAAAGCATCGGGCTTCGGCCACTTGCGCGGCCTGCCACAGCCGTATGGACACCCTCGGTTTTGGCCTGGAGAACTATGACGGCATCGGCAAGTGGCGCACCATGGACGGAAAATTTCCGGTCGATGCCAGCGGCGTCCTCCCCAGCGGCAAGCCGTTCGCCGCGCCCGTCGAGCTACGGGCGCTACTCAAGGAGGACCTGACCGAGTTTTCGCGCTGCCTCACCGGGAAGATGCTTACGTATGCACTTGGGCGGGGCTTGGAACGATATGATAGAAGGACTGTCGAGGATATTGACCGCAAGGTGGCGGCCTCGGGCTACCGGTTTCAGGCACTTGTTTACGAGATTGTCCGGAGCCT
>JAYTKJ010000741.1:0-7401 GCA_043730365.1 Acidobacteriota bacterium
AGTGATCTTCGCGCTCCATGACACGCCTCAGGTCAGAGTGGGGCAGATCGGCTACGTGCCCGGCGCCATGCTGGCCTCGTCGGATTCCTTCTCCATCCGCATCATTGGCAAGAAGGTGCACGCCGCGTGGCCCCACCAAGGTATTGACCCGATCGTCGTCGCCGCAGAAACCATCGCCGCCCTGCAGACCATCCGTAGCCGCCGCATCGATCCGGTCGAAACCATGGTGCTCACTATCGGCTCCATCCATGGCGGCAACCGCCAAAACATCATCGCCGACGAGGTCCGCATGGAGGGCACGGTCCGCACGCACAGTGAGCAGGTGCGGGAGCGGGTTCGCACGTTGATGAGGGAGATCCTGAGCGGCGTCGCCGTCAGCCACGGCGCGGCGGCTGAACTCACGTGGTCCACCAAGTCTAATCCGCCCACCGTCAACGACAAGGCCGAAGTGGAAGCAGCGTTGCCCGCCCTCCGGCGGTCGGTGGGCGCGGCCAACGTGATTCAGACGCCGCCGGTAATGGGTGCTGAAGACTACACGTACTTCCTCAAGGTCGTCCCCGGCTTCATGTTTTGGCTCGGCGTCGGCAACCCTGAGAAGGGGATGACGGCCATGCTGCACACCACAGACTTCGACGCCGATGAGGACGCTCTTCCCATCGGCGTCAAAACCATGACCAATTTGGTGTTTGACTATCTGGACCGCCACCGCTAGATTGCCAGGGGGGAACCTGGCGGATGTGTCTAATGCCGATAAGCCGGTAGCCTTTTGTTGCGGACCGCGATGCCTGAGAACACCGCAGCCATCCCGAAGTTGGTGACCGCGAATGCTTTAGCACTGTCCGGGTGCTTTCGCTGCAAGAACCACTGGGTTGCAACGGCTCCGCCGGCGATGGCGGCTTTAAGTCCGATGCCGCGGGCTGAAAATTGCCCGCCCGGTCCCTGGAGCAACGGATTCGCTTCGGTCCGGCCGTAGGAACTCCACGCGTCCGCGGTCGAACCCGCAGCCAAGGCTGCCACTGAGATCCGCCATAGTTTGGACGGCCTTGCACCTGGGCGAGGGTGTTCAACGAGGTTGCGAGTTTCTGCGAATCCTGGTGCAGCGCCGAGCAGACACACCGCGAGCGAGAGCATTTTCAGCATGGTTAAGGCCTCCTACGGACGATTGGTTTTTCGGGATGGTTCCGGGCCGCCTAGGTGTTTTTACCGTTGCGGCTTCGGTGGTTCAATCATGCAGTAGTAATGCGAGTGGCCGAATAAACTGAGGGATTCATTTGTTGGAACTGGCCTACTCCGTCCGGAGAGGGAATACTCCCGAAGGGGAACGGCAAGTCTATCGTCGATTAGGCTTTTTTCGTCCGCCGCGCTTTGCAAAGCCCCAGCATACCGGCACCGGCCGCCATCAACATCAGCGACCCCGGTTCGGGAGTCTCGCTGCCATAGCGCAGTGAATCGAACCCGATGTTGACGTCCGGATGCACGTTGTCGCATTCGCTCTCAATCACTTCAATGCGGCTGATCGTTGAGCCGCCCGTCGTCCAGACGCCCCAGAAATCAGCTCCACCAGGAGCGCCGGGGCCGCCAAGATCTGAAATGCCCACGAAGCCGCCGTAGAGCAGGGTATCGCTAGGATCCAATACCCGGATGTACGTGAATCCGTGGCCGTCGGCTGACTGTGACAGATGATCGAATCCGAAGTAGGTGACCGGAGTTTGAAACTCCAGCGTGAGCCAATCCCCTTCCACGAACGCGGAAGGTCCCGGGCCTAGCACCGCGCCGCCCGGAGAGAGGACATTCAATCCGGATGTGGCCGGCAATTTGTTCAGGCTCGTGTTCGTCGTGTTGGTGAAGCCGTCCGGCGTATGCGTGCTGGCGCTTGAAACCACGAAGAGTTGCGCGTACGGACCTACGTACCGCACGCCGTCCAGCACCTGGCCTGAAATATTCGTGCCCGCGGCGATCGAGTCGAAGCCGTTCCGAACTGGCCGCCCGGCAAAATCCGAAACCTGTGATGTCACGACGATACCTGCATTCAGAAGAGCGCCCGAGAGCAGCAGCAAGGACGCCACGAGTTTCATCTCCTCTACTATTCCTGGCTGGTTTGGATTGGCCAATAATGCGTTCGTAACCCTAATCCCACGGAACGTACCGGGTGGGTAACGGTTCACCCGTACCAGTCACGACTTGCCACGGGTCCGCCCGCCCCTATATCGTAGATAGACTGTACTGACAACGTGGAGAACTAGCTTCGGCATGGCAACTGTGGATCTGGTTTGGAAAAATGGAAAGTTCGGGCAAACGTCCCGGCGCGACAATTGGTGGCTTGAGCCCCTATTGGTCTTCCTCGGACTGGGCGGCTTCGTCGTCTACGCCACTTGGGCCGCGTTTCAGGGTGAGCACTACACGCACGGCCCGTATCTCTCGCCCTTCTACTCGCCGGAGATCTTCGGCAGCTCCCCGCACTCGCTCTTCGGACCCAAGCCCTCCTGGTGGCCCTCCTTTATGCCTTTCTCGCCGGCTCTGCTGATTCTGTGGGCACCGGGGCTCTTCCGCTTCACTTGCTACTACTACCGCGGCGCCTACTACAAAGCGTTTTGGGCAGACCCGCCCGCCTGCGCCGTGAGCGAACCGCGCAGCGGCTATCGTGGCGAGCGCTACCTGCCTTTGGTGCTCCACAACGTGCACCGCTACATCTTTTACGCCGCCACGCTCGTCTGGTTCTTCCTCGTCTACGATGCGATCAAGGCGTTTATGTTCGCCGACGGATTTGGCATCGGACTCGGCACCGTCATTCTCTGTGTCAACGTCTTCTTCCTCGGCGGCTACGCCTTCGGTTGCCACTGTTCGCGCCATCTGGTGGGAGGAGTGCTCGACATCATCACCTCCTCACCGTTGCGCCACAAGATCTACGACTTCGTCAGTTGGCTCAACGGCAACCATAAGAAGTGGGCCTGGGCCAGTCTGTTCTCGGTCGCTTTCTCGGACATCTACATCCGCCTTTGTTCGATGGGCATCTGGTCTGACTGGAGGATCCTCTAACATGGCCGAGTACGTAACGCACTCCTACGACGTGTTGATCATCGGCGCGGGTGGCGCGGGCCTTCGCGCGGCGATTGAAGCCGCTTCCACCAGAGCTAAAGTCGGCGTCGTCTGCAAATCGCTGCTCGGCAAAGCCCACACCGTGATGGCCGAAGGCGGGATGGCCGCGGCCATGGGCAACGTTGACGATCGCGACAATTGGCGCGTTCACTTTTCCGACACCATGCGCGGTGGGCAGTACCTGAACAACTGGCGCATGGCCGAACTCCACGCCCGGGAAGCTCCGGACCGAGCCCGCGAACTCGAGGCTTGGGGCGCGTTGTTTGACCGCACCAAAGATGGGCGCATACTCCAACGCAATTTCGGCGGCCACCGCTATCCGCGTCTCGCGCACGTTGGCGATCGGACCGGCCTTGAAATGATCCGGACTCTGCAGGATCACGGCATTCACTGCGGCATGGAAGTGCACATGGAGTGCACTGTCCTGACGCTGCTCCTGGACGGCGGGCGTTGTGCCGGCGCCTTCGGCTATGATCGCGAGCGCGGTCAGTTCATTCTCTGGCAGGCCAAGTCTGTCGTGCTCGCCACCGGCGGCATCGGCCGTGCCTTCAAGATCACCTCCAACAGTTGGGAATATACCGGCGACGGCCAGGCGTTGGCCTATCGAGCCGGCGCCGAACTGATGGACATGGAGTTCGTGCAGTTCCATCCCACCGGCATGGTGTGGCCCCCCAGCGTGCGCGGCATCCTCGTTACCGAAGGCGTTCGCGGCGAAGGTGGCGTCCTCAAGAATCGCGACGGCAAGCGGTTCATGTTCGACGACATTCCGGACCTCTATAAGAATCAGACCGCCGACAACGAAGACGAAGGTTGGCGCTACACGCAAGGCGACAAGAACGCCCGTCGGCCGCCCGAGTTGCTCACACGCGATCACGTAGCGCGCTGCATCAATCGCGAAGTCAAGGCTGGCCGCGGGAGCCCGCATGGCGGCGTGTTCCTGGACATCGCCTGGATCAAAAAGCACATCCCCAAAGCGGAAGAACACATTGAGAAGAAGCTGCCGAGCATGTATCACCAGTTCCTGCAGCTTGCCAACATCGATATCACCAAGGTGCCGATGGAGGTCGGGCCCACCACGCACTACATGATGGGCGGCGTGCGCGTCGAAGGCGATTCGCAAATGTCCAATGTGCCCGGCCTGTTCGCCGCTGGCGAAGTAGCCGCCGGTCTGCATGGCGCCAATCGCCTCGGCGGTAATTCGCTGTCTGATCTCGTCGTTTTCGGCAAACGCGCCGGTGAGCATGCGGCCAGGTTCGCGCGCGAGAACCCCGCCGCCAAATCTGATGGCGCGCAAATCGCCACGGCTATCAAGGAAGCCTTGGCGCCCTTCGATCGCCAGCACGGCGAAGGCCCGTATCAGATTCAATATGAACTCCAGGACAAGATGCAAGACCTGGTGGGCATCGTGCGTCTGGAGAACGAAATGGTCCAGGCCCTCGAAGTCCTGGAGAGGTTGAACCAGCGTGCCGCCAAAGTGGGCGTAGTCGGCAACCGCCAATACAACGGCGGCTGGCACACCGCCATGGATCTCCCCAATCTGCTCATGGTTTCCGAGGCCATCACTCGTTCGGCTATCCTCCGCAAGGAGAGTCGCGGCGCGCAGTTCCGGGAGGATTACCAGAGTAAGGATGCCGAGTGGGGCAAGTACAACCTCATCACCAGACGGGGATCGAATGGCGAAATGATCGTCGAGAAGCGCGCCATCCCCCCGCTCCCGGATGAGTTGAAGCAGATTATCGAGGAGATGAAGTAGCCATGTCGAAAGCAACCTTTCGCATCTGGCGCGGCGACAAATCCGGCGGCGCCTTCAAAGACTACTCGATCGAAACTGACGAGGGCATGGTGGTGCTCGACGCCGTCCATCATATTCAGGCCGAGCAAGCCAACGATCTAGCCGTGCGCTGGAACTGCAAGGCCGGCAAGTGTGGTTCCTGCTCGGCGGAGATCAACGGCGTGCCGCGGTTGATGTGCATGACCCGGCTTGACCAGCTGAACCTCGACATGCCGGTCATCGTCGAGCCTATGCACGCCTTCCCCTCCATCCGCGATCTGGTCACCGACGTCTCGTGGAACTTCGAAGTCAAGAAGAAGATCAAGAAGTTCAAGCCGCGCAAGCCGGACGCGCCGGACGGCACTTGGCGCATGCAGCAGGCCGACATCGATCGCGTCCAGGAATTCCGCAAGTGCATCGAATGTTTCCTCTGCCAAGATGTTTGCCACGTATTACGCGAGCACACCAAACATGCCGAGTTCATTGGCCCTCGCTTCTTCGTCTACACAGCCGCGCTGGAGATGCATCCGCTCGACACCGAAGACCGCGTGGCTGACCTCAAAGAGCGCGACGGCATCGGTTACTGCAACATCACAACTTGCTGCCGCCAAGTTTGTCCGGAGAACATCACCATCACCGAGAACGCCATTATTCCTCTCAAGGAACGCGTGGTTGACCAGTTCTTCGATCCGCTGCAAAAACTATTCCGCATGTTCAAGGGGTGAACTTCCGTGTTCGAACTCAAACCTCTGTCGCCCGAAGCCGTGACCGGTGCGCTCTCCAAGGCCGAGCGTTACCGGCTTCTCAATGAGCCCGCCGAGGCCGAGAGCATCTGCCGCGATATCCTGGCGATCGACCCGGACAACCAGCCGGCTCTCAAGATACTCACGCTCGCTCTCACCGATCAGATTCCGAAGGAGCGCGCGGCCTTCCAGGAAGCGCTCGTCTCGGCCGGGCGTCTTGAAGAGGCCTACGATCGTGTCTACTATGCCGGCATCGCCTGGGAGCGCCGGGCCAAGGCTCGGCACGAAGAAGGCGGCCGCGGCTCACAACACGCGGTTCACGATTGGATCTCCCGCGCCATGTCTTGCTTTGCCGAGGCGGAAGCCGTGCGGCATCCCGGCAATGACGACGCGCTGCTGCGCTGGAACACCTGCGTGCGTTTTCTGCACCAGCATCCCCAGTACGCCGAACTCGAACCAGAAGTGGCCGAGCCTCTGATGCTTGAGTAGAATGATCCGGTGAATCTACGTCGTCTCATCCTTGCCTGCTCACTGATCGGGCTTGCCGCCGTCGCCCAGCAAGAAAAGGGAGGAGGGCAACCTCCGCCCATCCAGCCTAAGCCCGAAGAACTCCAGGCGGTCAAAACCAAAGCCGACGAGATTGACGCGCTTCTCAAGGGCGTGCAAGCTGAGGCCGACGTGCTGGCCGACGTGGAAATTTACTCAAAAGCCGGGCACTTTCTCCACGAATTCCCGCAGACATTTTTCACCCAGGAAGGCATCGATCAAGCGCTCACCGTCCTCGATCAAGGCCTCGAACGTGCGCGGCAATTGAGGGCTGGCCGCCGGCCTTGGCTCGAGGGGAAGGGCCGCCGGGTTCACGGCCATCGCTCTCCACTTGATGGCTCCGTGCAGCCGATGGGCGTGACCATCCCCGATTCCTACGATGGTTCCCGACCCGTGCGCCTATACGTCTGGCTCCACGGCCGCGATCAGCGACTGAGTGAGGCGAGCTTCATCGCGCGCTTTCTCACCGTGCCCACCAGTCTGCAGTACAAAACTGCCGATCTGGGGCAGATCACGCTGGACGTTTACGGCCGTTGGAACAACGCCAATCACTGGGCTGGCGAAGTCGACATCTACGAAGCCATCGCTGCGGTTCAACGGCGCTACAAGATCGATCCCGATCGCATCATCCTGCGTGGCTTCTCACTCGGCGGCGCCGGCGCGTGGCATGTCGCGCTGCACAACCCCGATCGCTTCGCCGCAGCCGAGATCGGCGCAGGCACCTACCCTCGGCGCAGCGGGATGCCGGGCTTTCCGCCGCATCAGGCCGCCACGCTCCGCATCTGGGAAAACATCATCGATTGGTCGCTCAACGCCTTCAACTTTCCACTGCTCGGGCACGATGGCGACACCGACACCCAGGTTTCCGCGATTCCACCGATGCCGCCTGGCACGCCCACGCGCGGGCAACTGGAATCTTCCCTGCGCGTCAAGGCGCAAATGGAGAAGGAAGGCATCCTCAACGATTCGCCCGCGTCGTTCTTCATTTCCGAGAAAACCGGCCACGCCGTCAGTCCGCTGGTGCGCGGGCAGCTTGATGAGCTGCTCAAGAAGTGGGGAGACCGCGGCCGCGTCTCGCCCGACCATGTTCGCTTTCTGACCTACACGACACGCTACAACCGGGCTCATTGGATCAGCGTCGAGGGGATGGAGAAGCACTATGATCGCGCCGAGGTCGACGCCACGCGCGACGCCGCGCGCAGGAGCTATCGAATCAAGACCAGCAACTTGAACCTGCTCACGTTG
>JAYTKJ010000742.1:0-2300 GCA_043730365.1 Acidobacteriota bacterium
GTGTTGATGGCGGCGTACCCAGTCCGAGTCGTGCATCAGCGATCGCACCACCTGTTTATCCAAACCGCGTGCCGCGCGGAAGTCGATATCTTCCATGCAGGCTGGGCCTTGTAGCCGGGCATCCCGGAGCCGCCTCTCCAGGGCTCGGTTCTGCCGCCAGTTCCACTGCTGGTCCACCAGCAGCGCCAAGCGTTCCTCGAAGCTGAGTTGCCTGGTTTGTGGATCTTCCTGCTGTTGGGTAAAAGCATCGGCCATGCCGCGCATGCGCATGGCGTACAATTTATCGATCGTTTGTTGGTTGAGCATAGTTTTCCTTGTGGACTTACCGAATCACTGGGGGATCGGCCTGCGGTGGGGAATCGAAGTAATCGGCGCCGCGGATGTTGTCGTGCTCCACGGCCGGCTGAACGGGTGGGTCGCCAGGTAGCGGCAATCGATCGAGCTGGTTCTTGAGAATCGAGTCCATGCTCTGGAAGTTGTAGGCGCGCGCCAGCAGTGCACGCCGGGCGGCCGCCTCCATACGCTCGGCGGGATAGGTTTTGGCCAACCGCAGAATCCCCAGGCACGACCGGTATCCCATCTCCGGATGGCGCTTGGCCGCCAGAATCGCTTCCACCAGTTGACCGGTACCGGGCCCGATCCGCTGGGCATCCTCAATCAGCCGTGAAGGCGTCCGCCCCGCATACTTCTGGTGCGCCTTGGGCATGTGCCCGGTCAGCGTAGTCGCTTTTCCTGGCTCGTAGGAGCGGACATGCGATGCTACTCGCACCCCGCGGTGGAGGACTTCTAGGGTGTCTGCCGTCAGGCGCATGTCCACCTCCTGGTGCACCAGCGCGTACGGCACGCTGTAGTAGTGCCGCTCCACTTCGATGTGATAGTCGAGATTGACACGGGCCGTCTTCCACTTCCCAAACTCGTAACGCGTGGCTGGCAATGGTTTCAACGCTGGCCGGTCGAGTTGCGCGAACAGGCTGGCGCGGCTGCCCTCGCGCTTGCGAAACGGCCGCTGGTTGATCTGCGTGAGCAACCCGGCAATGGCTTGGTTGGCCTCATCGAGAGAAAAGAACTTGCGCTGGCGCAAGGCGGCGACGATCCAACGTTGCACTACCTGAACGCCCACCTCCGCCTTCGCTTTGTCCCTGGGTCGATACGGCCGTGCTGGGATGATCGCGACGCTATAGTGCTCACCCAGGTCTCGGTAGGTGGGATTCAGATCCGGCTCGTAATAGCTGGGATGGGTGACGGCGGACTTCAAGTTATCCGGCACCACGATCTCGGCCACGCCACCGAAAAACTCGAACGCCCGGATATGCGACCCGATCCAGTTCCGCAGATCTTGCCCCGTCGTAGCCTCCGCGAAGGTGTAGCTGCTGGCACCCAGCACGGCCACGAATACGGCGGCCGGCCGGACTTCACCGCTCTGGGGATCGTAAATCGGAATCGTGGCACCGGCGTAATCGACAAACATCTTCTCGCCGGCGCGGTGTTCCTGCCGCAGCACCACGTCGAGTTTCTTCAGCCACCGCCGGTACAGGTCGCAGAACCGGCTGTAGCCGTAGCCTTCCGGGTTGCTCTCCCGTCCTTCTTGCCAGACCAGTTGCAGCGTCAGGTTCTTGTGCGTCTGCAGTTGCTGGTGGATCTGGGGCCAGTCCGGCTCCGGATGCTTGCGCCAAACGGCGGGCGCGGGCCGATGTGGAAACAACGTTTGCTCGATCTGCCGGTCGTCCCAGTTCTCCGGCATCGGCCACTTTACGCCAACCGCTTGGGCGGCGGACACGTATTCGTGGACGGTGCTTTGCGAGATGGAACAACTGTGGGCGATCTGATGCTGGCTCAATCCGAGGGAATCGAGCCGCAGAACTTCCTTCAACTTGCGCATGGTCAGCCTCTTTTGTGGCAACTGGGGTTCTCCACTTACCAGTGGAGTCCTTCAGCCACCACCGCTGCCTTGCGCCGCCGTTCCAATCCGATGCCGATCACTGTTCCGAACTACAACCGTAAAACTGATCGGCTTCAGCTCGGAACGCTGATCGCCATCACTTCGGAATCGTGATCGACATCAGTTCGGAACGCTGATCGCCATCCCTCGGAATCCGCAGATAGGCTGGGGAGTGGCACTTCCCGCCCTCCGAAATTGCCAAAAGAGGAATCATCCCGGCAGGAAAGCGATAAACTCAAATGCCTTTCCCCGCTTTATGCGCGCGATCTGATGATTGGCTATGGAAACATGGGTGATGTGCGGGGAAGTCCGACGAAGCCAAACATTGGCGACCAAATCCATCGGCATTATGGAGCGGCTG
>JAYTKJ010000743.1:0-4503 GCA_043730365.1 Acidobacteriota bacterium
ACAATATGAACACCCTGCGCTCCACACTGGTGTATGCACAATCGGAGCCGCTCGAGATCATTGAGGAGTCGGTAACGGGCGACGTCAGCGGCCGGCAGATTGAGTTGGCGGAGTTGTACAGCGAACTGAAGTCGGGCCGCTGGGTGATTGTGTCCGGGGAACGCACGGACATCCCGGGCGTGGCGGGCGTCCGCGCCAGCGAGTTGATGATGCTTTCCGGCCTGCGGCACGGCTATGACGCGGTGCTGGCGGGCGACAAGACCCACACCACGTTGCTGCTGGCCACATCCACGGCCTACAGTTATAAGCGCGGCAGTGTGGTAGTGCACGGCAACGTAGTGAAAGCCACGCATGGCGAAACTCGCGTGGAGACACTGGGCAGCGGTAACGGCGCGCAGACGCTGCAAACGTTCCAACTGAAGCAGCCGCCGCTCACGTTCGTTTCCGCAAATACCGTCAGCGGAGTGGAAAGCACGCTGCATGTGTACGTCAACGAGATTGAATGGCATGAGGCACCCACGCTTGCCGCCGCGATTTCCTCAGACCGCATTTTCGTCACCAAGACCGGTGATGACGATAGGACAGCAGTGATATTCGGCAACGGTACGGAAGGATCCCGCTTGCCGAGCGGCGTGGAGAACATCCGGACTCAGTATCGCAACGGCATCGGTAAGCCGGGCAATGTGAAGGCTGAACAAATCAGCCTGGTGCTGACCAAGCCTCTAGGCGTCAAGGGCGTGATCAACCCCCTGGCCGCCACCGGCGGCGCGGACCGGGAGAACGTGGATCAGGCGCGCGACAACGCGCCGCTTGCCGTAATGTCGCTGGACCGTTTAGTCTCCCTGCGGGACTATGAGGATTTCGCGCGCACCTTCGCCGGCATCGGCAAGGCGAGCGTGAGAAGGCTGACCGGCAACCGCCGCAGTTTCGTCCACCTCACCATCGCCGGCGCGGATGACATCCCCATCGACAGGATTTCGGACCTCTATCTGAATCTGCTGTCCGCGCTCCGCAGGTACGGCGACCTGGATGTGCCGGTGCGGGTGGACCCTCGCGAACTGATCGCGCTGGTGGCCAGTGTGAAGGTGAAGCTGGCGCCCGGCTATTTGTGGGATCCGGTGTCGCAACAGATTCGCGCCGCCGTTCTGGAGACGTTCGGGTTTGCCAGCCGCAAGCTGGCGCAGCCGGCGTTGCGCTGCGAACTGATCGGCGCCATTCAACAGGTGGAAGGCGTAGCCTATGTGGATGTGGACGCGTTCGGTGGCGTACCCCAAAACAAGACGGCACAGGGTACGAGGAGACTGCTGACGCCGGACGAAATCAGCGCGTTGGTGCAGGCCATCCTTACCCCCCACGCAGCGCAGACGCAGACATTCCTAGCGTCTTCCACTAAAGACGTCCCAACTGGCGCCGCCGGCTATTCCCAAGAGGTGCTGATTCCCGCGCAGTTGGCGGTGTTCTCGCCCGCGGTGCCGGACACCCTCATCCTGAACCAGATTGTGTAGGGGAATGATTCCAATGACCGAAACACTCGACCCTCGAATTGATCGCCTGTACAAACTGCTCCCGGCTATTTACCGGATGAGGGATGCGGGCCGGAAATATCCTTTGCAGGCACTGCTTCGCGTGATTGCGGAGCAGATAAACGTCGTTGAGGACAACATCGGCCAGTTGTACGAGAACTGGTTTATTGAAACCGCCGAGGATTGGGCGGTGCCTTACATCGCGGATCTGATTGGTTATACCGCCGCGCCGGATGCCGGTCCGGCCACGGACGGCAGCACGCCGGAGGGCGCGGCGCTGAATCGGATTCTGGCTCCGCGCCGCGAGGTGGCGAACACCATCCGTTACCGGCGCGGCAAGGGGAAAGTGTCCCTGCTCGAACTACTGGCCGGCGATGTGGCCGGGTGGCCTGCGCGGGCCGTGGAGTTCTTCATACTGTTGCAATGGGCGCAGAACATAAACCACCAACACCAAAAGCGGGCGCGCCTGGCTGACCTGCGAGACATCGACGCGCTGGACCTCATCGACGGTCCCTTTGACCGCATCAGCCATACCGTGAACATCCGCCGGATCGCTTCAAACCGCGCGCAGGGACGCTACAACATCCCCAGCGTCGGCCTATTCGTATGGCGGCTGAAACCCTATGCGGTTACGGACGCGCCCGCCTACTGTGCCGAAAACACGGGTCCGCACTGCTACACCTTCAGCGTGCTGGGCCAGGACGCCCCGCTGTTCATTCAGCCGGAAAAACAAACGGAACCTACGCAGATAGCGCAGGAATTGAACGTGCCCGCGTCCATCCGGCGTTTGGCGTTCGACAAGTATCCGGAGAAATTCTACGGCGAGGGAAAGAGCTTCATGATCTCCGCGGAGGGATTTCCGGCCGCCGGAAGCCCGCAGCCCGTTCCGGTTTCCCTGCTAAAGGCAGCCGATCTCTCCCATTGGCAGTACACACCGCCGCGCGGCCACATCGCCGTTGACCCCGTGCTGGGCCGCTTTGTCTTCCCGCCCAGCCAGTTGCCGCGCAAGGGCGTGCGCGTCACCTACCGCTATGCGTTTCCCAATGATATGGGCGGAGGCGAGTATCCGCGGCAGGTTCAAGATCCCTGTCCGCGCACCGTGGACGGCGTCGACGTGCAGCCTGTCCTTTACTTGGTAGGGCGCAACCAGACGTTCCACCGAGTTGGCGACGCGCTGGACAAATGGAAGGCGGACAATCCAGCCGACGCCGTCATTGAACTCACCGATTCCAGCGTTTACGTGGAGCCCATTTACATCACTCTTGGCGAGGAGCAGTCTTTGCAGCTCCGCGCCGCCAGCGGCACCCGTCCGGCCCTCCGTCTGCTGGACTGGCAGACGGATTTAGCCGATGCGCTGGCCGTCACGATGTCCCGAGCCAGCCGCTTCATCATGGATGGCCTGCTGATCACCGGAAGAGCGGTCCACATTACCGGAGCGACTCGCGAAAAGGAGGAGACCTCCCGAGCGCCCGTCTGCGAATCGGACATCGTCATTCGTCATTGCACTTTGGTTCCTGGCTGGGGCCTAGGTTCGGAATGCGAGCCAAAACGGCCCGCCGAAGCCAGCCTGGAACTCTACAACGTGCGGGCCCGGCTGATGATCGAACATTCCATTCTTGGCTCCATTCAGATTCATGAGAACGAGGTGACGCAGGAACCCATAGTGGTCTCCATCACGGACAGCATTCTGGATGCGACTGACCCGGCACGGGAGGCCATCGGCTCACCGGGGTACGCGGTCGCGCACGCCACGCTCACCGCAAAGCGCATTACCGTCTTCGGCATTGTCGACGTGCATGCCATTGAACTGGCCGAGGATTCCATTTTCCTTAATTGCCTGAATGTGGCACGCCGGCAGATTGGCTGCATGCGCTTCTGCTATGTACCTGCGGGGTGCCGGACGCCGAAGCGGTACCGCTGCCAGCCGGACATGGCGATGGAGGCGGCCCGGGAGAAGGAAAGCGACGCCGTCCTGCAAGCCAGCGCCATAGCCGGCGAAAAACGGCGCGTGCTTCCGCAATTCACCTCGTCCCGCTACGGCAATCCCGCGTACTCTCAATTGGGGCTGACGTGCGCTGAAGAGATCAAGCGAGGCGCCGGCGACGAGAGCGAAATGGGCGCGTTTCACAACCTGTATCAGCCGCAGCGCGAGGCCATCCTCAGCGCCCGGCTGGAAGAATTCACCCCGGCCGGCATGGAAGCGGCGATTATCTTCGCCAACTGAGTACGGAAACCAAGGAGCTAGATCATGAAGGGCGATTTCACACGCAAGACGTTCGACTCGCGCAACCACTATAGCCGAGTCCTGATGCAGCAAGGCCGCGTGACTGTGGATGCGGATCCGAATGAGCAAACGGAAATTCTGCTCCACTACCTGCGCACGCTGGCCGCGGATTTGATTGGGCCCTACGCGGCCCCTGCCATCGGCGGAGGCTTTCAGTTGGGCGCCGACTCCAGCGGCAAACTGACGGTAAGCGGCGGCCGCTATTACGTCGACGGCATCCTAGTCGAAAACGAGGGGCTTTGTCTCTATTCCGCGCAGCCCTACTACCCTGCCCCGGCCGATGATGTCCTGCTGAAGGAGATGACCAACCCGACCGGGACGACCTACTGGGCGTACCTGGATGTGTGGGAACGGCACCTCATGTATCTGGATGACGATTCTATGCGGGAAGTGGCTCTGGGAGGACCGGACACCTGCTCGCGATCCCAAGTGGTGTGGCAGGTAAAGGCGCTGGGCATCGCGGAGCCGGCGGCAGGGCGATCGTCCCCATGCACTGGCCCGCTGTCCGGCCTGATGCCCATTGGTTCCGGCCGCCTGTCGGCGCGCGTCGACCCCGGATACCAACGTTCCGACCCCTGCGTACTGTCGCCCGAAGCGAGATACCGGGGCACAGAGAATCATCTGTATCGCGTGGAGGTCCATCAGGGAGGCAAGGCAGGGAAAGCCACCTTCAAATGGTCCCGGGAGAACGGCAGC